>JAQUQP010000027.1 GCA_028716025.1 bacterium
CTGCGCCATTGGAATCCTGGACAATAGCCCATTTGCAAATACGGGTTTTCCCCATCACCATATCCTGGAAAGCGCCGCGGGTTCCGGAGCCTTCCTCGCGCGTAACCACTGTGATCGGCCGGTCAATACCGCCGACTTCTTTCCAGCTCAGGATGGTTCCGGCAAAGATGCCTTTCAACTGGGCCATGGACAAGTTATTAACTGGATTGGAGGGATGTACTATTACCGCCAATCCATCACGGGCTACCACAATTTCATTTAAGTCTTTTTCTTCTGCTTTTAATTCACGGGAAGAAGTACCGATATTAGCCGCTCCGCTCTTAGCTGCCTGGATACCGGCGCTGGATCCACCCCCCTGGACATTGACCACGCGGTCAGGGTGTTCTTCCATATATACTTCAGCCCATTTGTCGGCAAAAGGCTGGACACTGGTTGATCAGGCAACAGTGATACCTTTCTGCTGCTCGTTGCGGCCGCAACCAGTAAGAGCTATAAGGCATAAAAAAAAGACAAGCAATTTATATCTCATATAGGAGCAGTATAGCAGTTTTTTAATTACGTTTCAACGGTTATTTAAGCTGTTTAATCAGCGCCAGCACTTTTTGTTCAATTTCATCCCTGATCAGCCGTACTTGTTCCAAAGGCTGTCCTTTGGGGTCAGCCAGGGTCCAATTAAGCATGATGGCTTCAGGTATAAAAGGGCAAGTATCCCCGCAACCCATAGTCACGGCGTAGTCGATCTTTAGTCCCGATACTTCTGCCAGTCCTTTTGGCTTATTGCCGCTGAGATCAATGTTTATTTCTTTCATTGCCTCAACTGCTACCGGATTAACTTGGCCTGCCGGCCTGGATCCGGCGCTGTAAGCAGTGATGTCAGCGCCGCCGTAAAAATTAGCAAAGGCTTCTGCCATCTGGCTGCGCCCGGCGTTTTCCGTGCAAATGAATAAAATACTTTTTAAGGTCATCCAAACCTCCCGGTAATATAATCTTCAGTCTGTTTCTGCGCAGGATTAGTGAATATCTTTTCTGTTTTATCGAATTCTATTAGTTCTCCAAGTAAAAAGAACCCGGTATAATCAGAAATACGCGCTGCCTGCTGCATATTATGCGTGACAATGGCGATAGTATATTTTTCTTTTAGCTGGTTGATCAATTCCTCAATTTTGGCAGTAGAGATAGGGTCTAAAGCAGAGCAGGGTTCATCAAACAGTATGACCTCTGGTTCAATGGCCAAAGCCCGGGCAATACATAATCTTTGCTGCTGCCCGCCTGATAGTTCAAAAGCATTATCATCCATCCGATCCTTTACTTCTTCCCAAAGAGCAGAATTTTTTAGGCTCATTTCCACCCGGTCAATAATTTCTCTTTTATTGCTAACGCCGTTGATACGCAGGCCGTAAGCGATGTTATCGAATATTGATTTAGGGAAAGGATTAGATTTCTGGAATACCATCCCGATCTTGCGACGGATATCGACTATATCTACTTCCGGGGAATAAATATTCTGCGTATCCAGGAATATTTCACCCTCAACTCTGCTGCCTACTATGATATCGTTCATGCGGTTCAAGATGCGGATAAAAGTAGATTTCCCGCACCCTGAAGGGCCGATGACTGCCGTCACCTTATTACTCTCAATGCCCATGTTGATATTTTTCAACGCCAGGTTTGGGCCGTAATAAAAATTAAGGTTTTTGACTTCCATGCGCATATTCGTTACCCTAGTTACCACTTCTTTTTCCTCCTGTAATGATTGCGGATAAAGATAGCTATCAAATTGATCCCCAGGACCATAATAATAAGTACTAAGGAAGCGCCGTAGGCTATGGCTTTTTGTTCTTTGGGATGGCTGCCTTCAGTCATTAAAGCGTATATATGATAAGGCAAGGCCATTACCTCGCTAAAGATAGAATTAGGCAGTTTCATAGTATAAAAAGTCGCCGCCGTGAATAATATCGGCGCGGTTTCACCAGCTACCCGGCCTACTCCCAGGATAGCTCCGGTTATAATTCCGCCGATCGCGTTGGGCAGCACTATTTTGTAAATAGTCTGCCATTTAGTGGCGCCTAAAGCCAGAGAAGCTTCACGGAATCCGTTTGGCACTAACAGTAGCGCTTCTTCACTTGACCTGATTATTACCGGCAGGATCATAATACCCAAAGTCAAGCTGCCAGAAAGTATGGAAACCCCGAATTTACAATAATTGACGAATAAAGCTAAGCCGAACAAACCAAATACAATAGAAGGAACACTGGCCAGATTGCTGATACCGATACGGATCAGGCGGATGATCCTGCCTTGGACAGCGTATTCAGTCATATAAATAGCTGCCATAATGCCCAGCGGCAGGGCAAAGATGATGGCCCCCAGGGTTAAATAAAATGTCCCTAATATTGCCGGAAAGATCCCACCGGCAGTCATGCCGTTTTCCGGCATCTTGGACAAAAAGCTCCAATTAATAACCTTAAGGCCGCGGGTAATAAGAAAGTAAAGCAATATGCCTAAAACAATGAAAATAACCAGCGCTGACATTCTCAGCGCCAGAAACCCTGCTTGTTGTTTAATTTCCCGCCATTTCCTGCTGTTCGCAGTCATCATACTATCCTCTTCCTGAATCGCTGGGCTATTATGTCGGCAAGGATATTAAAAAGAAGAGTTAAAATGAAAAGAACAATAGCAATAGCGAATAAAGAATAGTAGTGCTCACTGCCAATGGCCGTTTCACCCATTTCCGCGGCGATGGTAGCGGTCATGGTCCTGACCGGCTGCAGGAAACTATGTGGTATTAGAGCGGAGCCGCCCGCGACCATGAGTACGGTCATTGTTTCACCGATCGCCCGGCCCATGCCCAGGATCACGGCTGAACTTATGCCGGAGAAAGCAGCCGGGAGCGTTACTTTAATGATCGTTTCCCATTTATTAGCTCCTAGGGCGTAGGAAGCTTCCTTAAAACCCCGCGGCACAGCGGAAATACAATCTTCGGAAATACTGGTAATAGTAGGGATAGCCATAATGCCTAATAAAATGGAAGCATTCAAAGCATTAAGACCGGTAGGCAGTTTGAAAACATTCTGGAGGAAAGGAGCGATCACGACCATGCCGAAAAAACCTAATACTACAGACGGAATACCAGCCAGAACTTCAACGATTGGCTTCAGTATTTCTTTCATGCGCCAGGAAGCAATTTCTGATATATAAATAGCCGCCCCGAGCCCTAATGGCACAGCTACCAGGATTGAACCGATAGTGACCCATAGCGATCCCATGATCAGGGGAAAAGCGCCGAATTCCGGCGGGTCGAAAGTGGGATACCAGTGCCGGCCAAATAAAAAATCCGCTACTTTTATTTCTTTAAAAAGCGGCAGGCCTTCTTTGAATAAAATGATAACTATCCCCAAAAGGAAGATATTAGAAAGGAAAGCAAAAGACAGGAAAAATAGTTCTAGTAACTTTTCTTTTTTCTTTTTAAGCCGCATTTCTTATCCTTAATATTAAACGATTGGCTAAAAGCACCGGGATCATAAATCCGCAGTGCTTTTAGCCGGGGTGTAAACATATGGAATAATATGTTTACTTTACTGCGACAAACCCTTGTTCTTCGACCATTTTCTGGCCTTCCGGGCTCATGATATAATCGATAAATTGCTTCGCTACGCCTTTAGGAGCGCCATTAGTATACATATATAACGGGCGGCTGATCGGATACTTGCCGCTGATGACAGTTTCCTTAGTGGCGGTTACGCCGTTGACTACCAGGGCTTTTATCTCATCAGTCACATACCCGATGCCTATATACCCGATGGCTCCGGGTGTGCTGGCCACAGTCGTCAATATGGCCTGGTTTGAAGCCAGCATCAGGGCGTCTTCCCTGACTTTCGATCCTTTCAGGACTTTTTCATTAAAAACCTCAAAAGTGCCGCTGGCAGAATCCCTCGATACTACCACTAATGATCCGCCAGATCCGCCGGCGTCGTTCCATTTGGCGATCTCACCGGTGTATATTTTTTTTAAAGTATCCAGATTGATACTGCCAATAGTATTAGCCTTATTAACGATCACGCAAATACCGTCTTTGGCAATGATATTGGCGTACATAGTTACGCCTTTACCTCTGGCCGTGGCTATCTCTTTGGCTTTAGCCGCGCGGGAAGAATTCCCGATTTCTACGGTACCGTCAATGATCGCTTGTATGCCAACTCCTGAACCTCCGCCTCTGACGCTCACATTAAGATTTGGATTGGCTTTCATGAAATCTTCCGCTCCTTTTTGGGCGATCGGCAGTACCGTAGTCGAGCCGCTCATGGTCAACTTCTGCCCGGCCAACAGATTTCCAGCCGTTAGGATCAAAATACAGAGTATGCTTATACTTTTTATCAATTTACTCATTTTATCTCCTTTTTAATCTGTGTAATCGTTCATTCTAATCTGTATAACTTATTTATTGTACGAACACTCTGGAGAAGCTCCAGGCTATCTGTGCCAGGTACTGGGTAGTTGTGGCAACTGCGCTGTCTTCAGGCTTGTCTTGTTGGTAGTTCAATTGCAGTAAAACACCTTTGGTAACCGTATAGTTTACTCCTAAAATCGTAGTGTTTACTTTGTCATTAGCCTTATCCGTATTAGGATCCCAGCTGTCATACCTGGCTAGCACTGTCCACTCAGGATTGACCTGGTAAGAAGGCATAATAGAGAAACCTTTCTTTTTTACGTCTGTGTAGGTATTAGTAGTGGTACTGTAGTTATTGATCTTCTGGTCTATATATTCTGCCCACATATCGAACGGGCCACAGGCAGTACGAAGCATGCCAATAGCCAGTTGGTTCTTATTGTAAGCGGTATTGCCGGTGGAGCCAACAGCTCCTTGCAATTCGCTCTTATATGAAGCGCCAACAGTAATACCCGGTACCGGGATAAATCTCGCGTCAGCTACTAAAGCTGGTTCAGTATTCATATCCGGGCTAAGTTCTTTCTTATAACCTTCGCCGTTATAAACGCCGACTTCGTAGGAACCGTAACCCATGGGAAAATACCCATTTAGGATGATCCCATTATCCGCTGAGGCATCGATACCGTTCTTATCGATGAATTCCTTTTCGATGAGGCGATAGTCATAATCATAGATCAACCCTATGTAATTTTTCTGCAAGCCGATCGTGACCTTGCTTTCCGGCAGATAGAAGGGAAGATCAATATAGCTTTCTTTCAGCTTAATTCCGGCGCCATCCTTAAAATCACCGGTTTTGGCGGAGAAGAAATCCGCGGTCCATTGTCCCTTGATCGTGTCAGTGAACTGATAGGCATAACGGACATATCCCCGGTCTACCGAGAATCCGGCGTCAGTAGTCTTATCAGTGTCTTTCAACGGTCCTTGCAGGTCTTTGTTTATTACCCGTGTCCTTAACCAGTTAGTTCCGCTAAAAGTCCAGTCACCGGCAGCCGCGAAAACCATTTGGCTTAAACTGGTTAGTAACACTACCAATAGTACTAGCTTTAATACTTTACGCATTATTTCCTCCTTGATATAAGTATAAAACACGAACATTACTTCCTGATTAGTAATATGTTAAATTTATGTAAAGTCATCACCTCCTTATTTCCCCTTGATTTGAGAAAAGTATAACAAAGCGAGATGAAAGATAAATTAGCAGTAAGTAAATTCCGGGTAAAACAAAGAACCCCTGTTTACATGCTAAACAGGGGAGAAGAATATTTAAGTAACATAAATTTATCAGATTAAGTGGGGAGAGTGAACCAGAAGGTGGAGCCCTTTTCTTCGATGCTTTCCACTCCAACCTGACCGTGATGGGCTTCGACAATATGTTTGACGATAGATAATCCCAGTCCGGTACCTCCCAGGTCGCGGGAGCGGGCTTTGTCGACGCGGTAGAATCTTTCAAAAATGCGAAGCAGGTCTTTTTCCGGGATACCGATCCCGTTATCACTAATGCTTATCTTTAACACCTCAGGCAGGGTTTCAACGTTGATCGTGATGATCCCATTTTCCTTATTGAATTTTATGGCATTGTCCAGTAAGTTAAGCAATACTTGTTTGATCTTGTCCTGGTCAGCTATTACCAGTGGTATATTATCTTGGCTTTCCAGTTTCCAGGTGATCCTTTTTTTGGTTAATTGCGGAGTCAGTGTTTCCATGGTTGTTTGGATGAGGCCTTTTATATTCACCGGACTGCTGGAAAGTCCCACTTCCCTGGATTCCAGTCCGGACAGTACCAGTATATCGTCTATTAGTTTACCCAGCCGGTTGGCGTGTTCCTGGATAATGGCCAGAAAACGGCGGTTGTTATTTTTATCTTCTAAAGCGCCACCCAAAAGAGTTTCAATAAATCCCTTGATGGAGGTCAGCGGAGTTTTTAATTCGTGAGAGACATTGGAGATGAATTCCCGCCGGTTATTTTCCAGCCTTTTGAGCTCTGTAATGTCATGCAACACCAGTACAGCTCCGGTTGTTTTCCCATCATGGCTCAGGGGGCTGGCTTGGATCAGGAATGTTTTCTGGACCGGCAAAAGGATTGGTATCTCCTCACGTAATGGCTGTCCACTACTAAGGACCTGCGCGATCACTGTATCCAAATCATTATTGCGGATCGCTTCCAGGAATATCTTGCCCTGGCAGTCCTCGGCTTTTACAGAGAACAGGTTTTCACTGGCCTGGTTGAGCAGGATGACGCGTCCCTCGTTATCACAGGCAATAACACCTTCAGCCATACTGGTCATAATGGTAGTGAGCTTATTTTTTTCCTGGTTGATCTCATCCATTCGTTCCTGCAATTGCTGGAACATTTTATTAAGGGATCCCGCCAGGTTGCCGATCTCATCATTGGTAGTAATGCTGATCTTTTGAAGCAAGTCGCCTTGGGCCGCTTTTTGGGTGATCTGGGTAATCTCGCGGATAGGCTGGGTGACAAAATAGGCGGAAATGTAACCAAGGATAATAGTCAACACCAAGGCAACAACCAGTCCCAGCCAGAGATTCGGTAAAATATTAATAGTCAGGTTCTTAACTGTAGAGAGGGGTAGTGCCAGCCTGATTACGCCTACGATCTCACCATTGCCGGTTTTTACAGGGACGGCCGCGTACAACATAGTTTTAAAAAGTGTGTAGCTGTATCGTGAACTAAAACCGGTTTTCCCGCCTAGGGCATCTATCACTTCCGGCCGGGCACGGTGATTCTCCATGGTTAACGGGTCCGATTCAGAATCCCCAAGTACTATGCCATCTTTAGCGATCACCGTGATGCGCGCGTCTGTATTTTGTTTGGTTTTAATAATGAGCGGCTGGATAAGAGCGGTATTTTCCTGTTTAATGATCTCAGCGGGGATAAACTCTGAGATCAATTGCGCCCGGGTCACCAGGTTATTTTCCAATTGTATTTTTGAATCAGCGCTGAGTTTATGCAGGATTATGACCGTGGTAAAGGAAAAGACCAGGATCACTAATAAAAGATAATTAAGGATGAGCTTAACGGAGAGATTGATCTTCATGGGGATCAGCCTTCCAACTCTAAACGGTAGCCGACATTTTTAATGGTAATGATGCGGTCAGCGAGGCTTTTCAGTTTCTTGCGCAGGTAGCGGATATGCACATCCACGGTGCGGGTGGTGATCTCCAGGGAATGTTCGTAGCCCCAGACATTTTCTAGTAAAGAATCGCGGGATATGGCCCGGCCATGGGCACTGATCAGGGCTTTGAGTAGTTCAAATTCTTTGGTAGTGAGCTCTACTTGCTTGCCTTTTTGGATTACCAGGTACTTGCTAAAATCAATAGTGACATCACCGATCTTGACCATCTCAGCTTGCTTGGCTTCAGGATTCATGCGCCGCAACAAGGCCTTAACGCGGGCGATGAGTTCTTTCATACTGAAAGGTTTGGTAATATAGTCATCAGCTCCTAGTTCGAGCCCGACAATTTTGTCGCTTTCGGATGATTTAGCAGTTAGCATGATGATAGGTATATGGCTGGTCTTAGAGTCTTTTTTCAGGATGCGGCATACTTCCAGGCCGTCTATTTCCGGTAGCATCAGGTCCAGGAGGATCAAGTCAGGATGGTTTTTCCGTACCAGGTCAAGCGCTCTTTGCCCGTTACCCGCGGATTGGATCTTGAAATTTTCTTTTTCCAGGTTGTACTGTAATAATTCTACAATATCTTTTTCATCTTCTACGATCAGTATTTTTTCTTTAGCCATAAGATTCCTCTTAATATCCGGCCTTGACACCACCTAATTTTATCAAAGCCCGGGGTTAATTGCAATGTTTATTCTGCCTCTATACTGGTATCAAAATAATACCTGGTTAAATTTTGCAGGCCGGTGTGCAAAGATCGCCACAGGTCCTTTAAAGACCAGAAGTGATAGTGGGCAGTACATTTTTTATTTTCTATCGCTGCGCGCAGGTCTGCTGCTGTTTTTCCCGGGAACAAGGTATACCCATGCCCGATAAAATGGGAATCATGGGCGTCGCTCGAGCCAATAGCAGTATGCATGCTGGAGGCATTCTTTAAAGCGGCCTTCATATTGGCCCACCAGCTGGCTATGCTGGAGTTACAGATCACCTCGATCCCGTCTATTTTTAAAGTGTCGATCAACTTGCCGGCAGAAACATTTCCCCTCTTTTTTCCGATATAGAAATGGAAGGGATGGGGAAGAATTGCCAAACCACCTTGGGCATGGATCTTGTCTATAGTTTCTTCCGCACTTAAACCAGGCTTAATACGCTCTTTAAGGAATAATCCGAGAATATGGCCATTCACAGTAGTAATTTCTTCCCCGATTATTACTTCTACTCCCATATATGTATGACTCTGGGCAAATTCTTGCGCTTTTTGGGCGCCTTTGATACGATTGTGGTCACAAATAGTAATGACGGCCAGTTCCTTTATCGCAGCTGATCTGACCACCTGTTCAGGGCTGTCCAGTCCATCACTGTAGTAAGTATGAATGTGTAAGTCTGCTTTGCTTTTCATAGTCTTCTCCTTTTTTTGTTATTATAACTATACTGCGCTGGTAATAAGGGTAAATTACCGTTACGTTAAATGTAGGTTAAATAAATTTTGGCATTTACTATGGGCGAGAGTTATGATATAATACCAACATGCCTAAAACTAACACTAAAGAACTGCAAAAACAACTAAAAGAGAAAAAAGAAGAAGTCGCGGTCCTTTACCGGATCAGCGATATCATTTCCACTACTGCTAATCTGGATGAATTACTGGGTAAGATCCTGGAAGTGGCTTCGGAAATAACAAAGAGCGATGCCTGCCATTTATTCCTTTTTGATGAGGCCAGGGAACACCTGGTTTTGCGCTCTGCGAAACCCCTGCATTCCAAGACTATTGGCCTGGTACGGCTCAATGTTGGCGAAGGTATTGCCGGGACCGCGGCCAAGCAGAAAAAGATTATCGCCTTAAACAAAGATGCCATGAAAGACCCGCGTTATAAGTTTTTCCAGGGGTTACCTGAAGATAAGTTCCAGGCGATCCTTTCTGTGCCGATCATTGCTAAGAATGAAGTCATTGGCGTGGTCAATATACGGCACCGTGGCGCTCACCGCTACTCTGACCGGGAAAAGAACCTGGTAGCAGTGATCGGAACGCAGGTGGGTTCAGCCATTGAAAAAACCCGGCTTTATGAAGAATCGCGTAAAAAATCCCGCCGGTTGGATACCATGTCCAAAATTTCTACCACTATTGCCTCAGGAAGGTATTTGAACGAGATCCTGCAATTAGTGGTCACCATGACCGCAGAAATGATGAATTCAAAAATCTGCTCCATTATGCTGCTGGATGATAAAAAACAGGAGCTGGAGATCAAAGCGACCCAATCCCTGAGCCCGGAATATGTCAAAAAACCAAATTTAAAAGTAGGGGAAAGCGTCAGCGGGCAGGCAGTAAAAGAGAAAAAACCAGTTACTGTTTTGAATGTTACCCAGGAACCAGCCTATAAATACCCTGAAGTGGCCCGGAAAGAAGGCATTGTCAGCATGCTTTCAGTGCCGATGATGATCAAAGATAAGGTAGTCGGAGTGATCAATAGTTATACTTCCCATGAACATTCGTTTAGTGAAGAAGAAGTAAAGATACTGCAATCAGTAGCTAACCAGGCGGCTATCGCCATAGAAAATACTAAGTTATTTGATAAGACTATGGAAATGGAAGAAGCGCTGGAAACCAGGAAAGTAGTGGAAAAGGCTAAAGGCGTCTTAATGCAAAAATACACTATGAATGAAGCAGAAGCTTTTAAAATAATCCAGCAACAAAGCATGAATACCCGCAAGAGCATGAAACAGATAGCTGAAGCGATCCTGTTGACTGCGGAGATGAATAAATAAATTCGCTGGATGCTGGAAGCTAAATGCTGAAAGTATAAAACCCCATAGAATGGGGTTTTTTACTCTATAGCTATACAGCTCTACAGCTAGGAGTAAATTTTTCCATGAGTAAAAACTTTGATGTAATTGTTGTCGGTGCCGGGCATGCCGGGATCGAGGCTGCGTTGGCTGCCAGCCGGATGGGCTGCCGGACCTTATTGCTTACTATGGACATAGAAAAAATAGGAGTAATGAGCTGCAATCCGGCAGTAGGAGGATTGGCTAAAGGACAGTTGGTCAAGGAAGTCGATGCCCTGGGTGGTGAAATGGGTAAAGCCACAGATGCTTGCGGGATCCAATTCCGGATTTTGAACCGTTCCAAAGGTCCGGCCGTACAATCTACGCGTGCCCAGGTTGACAAATACCGCTATAATACCTATATGAAAGAAATTATGCTGCGGCAGGCAAACCTGGAAGTCAAGCAGGGGGCAGCGTTAGAAGTATTGACCGAGGATGGCCATGTTATTGGATTAAAAACTGACCAGGGAGAAACTATCGCTGGGCTGTCAGTAATCCTGACCCCAGGCACTTTTTTAAATGGTCTTATCCATATTGGCCTGGATCATTTTCCCGGTGGCAGGATCAATGAACAACCAGCGCTCGGCCTGACTGATTCACTGCGCCGGCTGGGTTTAAAAACCAGCCGGCTGAAGACCGGTACCTGCGCCCGACTGGATAAGAACACCATTGATTTTTCCAAGACTAAAATACAACCAGGTGATGACCCACCACAACCGTTTTCTTTATCCACCAGACAAGTTCCTTTACCGCAAGTACCTTGTTATCTCACTTATACTAACGCTGAAACCCACGCGATCATTTTAGCTAATCTTGACCGTTCGCCGCTTTATACCGGGGTGATCAAAGCCACTGGAGTTCGCTATTGCCCGTCGATCGAAGATAAGCTGAAGCGTTTTCCGGATAAAGAAAGGCACCAGATCTTCCTGGAACCTGAAGGACTGGATAGTGATGAATATTATCCCAATGGTGTTTCTACCAGTTTGCCGGTGGATGTACAGGAAAAGTTTTTACATACGATCCCGGGATTAGAAGAAGTAAAGATCCTGCGTCCGGGTTATGGTATAGAATATGATTATGTGGACCCGACAGAGTTACAGTTAACCCTGGAGGCAAAAAAAGTACCTGGCTTGTATTTGGCCGGCCAGATCAATGCTACCACTGGTTATGAAGAAGCTGCTGCCCAGGGATTGATGGCTGGGATCAACGCGGCTTTAAAAGTGCAAGGCCGGCCGCCGTTTATCCTGGACCGCAGCCAGGCCTATATCGGAGTGCTTATTGATGACCTGGTGACCAAAGGTACTACAGAACCGTACCGGATGTTCACTTCCCGCGCCGAATACCGGCTGGTCCTGCGCGAAGATAATGTGGATTTGCGATTGCGGGAGTTTGGTCACCAAATAGGATTAGTGAATGAGGAAGAGCATCTCTTTTTTTTAAAAAAGAAGGAGCGCATTGCTGCGGAATTGAAACGTTTGAGCAAAACTACCATTGCTCCGGCTAAAGCAAACAGCAAATTAGCCCTCTGGCACAGTTCTTCAATAAAAAATCCCGTTAAATTAGCTTTATTATTAAAACGAAATGAATTATCATATAAACATATTACTGAATTGTCTCCCGCTGATCAGGGATTGACCCTGGCGGAGATCCAGGAAATTGAAATAGAGACTAAATATGAAGGCTTTATGGACCGGCAAGCCCGGGAGATAGAAAAATTCAAGAAAATAGAAGAAATGAAGATTCCCGCGGATTTCAACTACCAAGCTATTGCGGCTTTATCCCGGGAAGTGCGGGAAAAGCTGGGGCATTTCCGGCCGGCTTCGGTCGGACAGGCTTCGCGTATATCCGGGATCACTCCGGCGGCAATTTCTATCCTCATGGTCTACCTGCACAGGGGAAAAAATGCAAATATCAAAAATCAAAAATCAAAATGACAGTCCAAAATTAAAAAAGAAGACACAAAGTAAATTTACATTTTTATTTTTAAGGTGTGTTTTTTATTTTTTAATTTTGATATTTGGTTTTTCTTTAATTACCGGCTGTGCCGGTTCACGTACCCGGGCTATTATCCCGGTCACTACTGAGCGCACAGAATACGAAGTTTCCCTAAGCGCAGAAGATGCTTGGCGGGCAGTAATGCGCTTCAGCGATAAGAACGGTTATCACTTGATCGATCTGGATAGTGATAAAGGGATGATGGAAATTTCCGGTGGAGATACTTATGCCTGGGGATATAATGCCTATGGTTTCCACTATACTTTCCTTTTTATCGGTTTAGAAAAAGGAACGAAGATAGTTATTGAAGGCAGTTTCCATAATAGCGACGGGAAGGAAGTGCCGCCCAATGATTCTTTGGTTAAATTAAAAAAAGAAAATGAGTACCGGATCCTGGCGGCTCTGAAAAATTATTTTGAAACGGAGTTGAATCATGGGGCAGGGAAAAAAATCTGATCAAGAATTAAAAGATCTCGCGTCAGGACTGGGTTTCCGTCTTTTCGGAGTGGCTGACATCTCCCGGCTGAAGGCAGAGTTCATTTTCTCGCCGGAAGTGATCAAAGACCTGAAATACGGGATCGCCCTAGGCTTCCCCTTACAGGAACAGGTCCTGGAAGAGATCGGGGAACATCCTACCTTGCTTTATTTTAATCATTATCGGCAGGTCAATAATTTTCTGGACCAATCAGCGCTGAAGCTGGCGGCTTTTGTCCAGGAGCAGGGATATAAAGCCATGCCTATACCAGCTTCCCAGGTAATTGATTGGCAGAACCAGAGAGGGCATTTATCCCATAAGAAAATAGCCGCTGCCGCGGGGTTGGGATGGATCGGCAGAAATAATTTGCTGGTTACGCCGCAGTACGGAGCGCAAGTGAGACTGGTAACCATATTAACAGACATGCCTTTAACCGCGGGACTGCCTTTGTCCGATAATTGCGGGAGTTGCCTGGCTTGCCTGGCTCTCTGCCCGGCCAAAGCGATCAAAGAAATACAGCAGGATTTTAACCATCAAGCCTGTTTTGCCCAGCTTAAAGAATTCCAAAGAAAAAAATATGTGCCGCAGTATATCTGCGGTATATGCGTCAAAGCCTGCAAAGGCCAGGCTAAAGGATCAAAGCAAGGAAGGTAGAGAATGAGTGACGTGACAACCGGATTACGCGGTTTGGATAAACTGGTCACCGGATTACAACTCGGTGATAATGTGGTTTGGCAGGTAGATACGATCGAGGACTATCAACATTTTGTCACTCCTTTTGCGCAACAGGCTATCAAAGACCACAAAAGGGTGGTTTATATCCGTTTTGCCAAACACAAACCATTACTACCGTCCGGGAAACAGATTATTATTTATAACTTGGATGCTTACAGCGGTTTCGAATCTTTTTCGACCCAGCTGAACAAGATTATCGGGAAAGAGGGAGAGGGTGTTTATTATGTATTTGACTGCCTCTCTGAGCTCTTGAGCGCCTGGGCTACTGATCTGATGATCGGTAATTTTTTTAAGATCACCTGTCCCTATTTATTCATTCTGAACACTATCGCCTATTTTGGCATTATCCGCAACAAACATTCTTTCCGTACCGTAGCCCGGATCCGGGAGATCACCCAGCTTTTGATCGATGTCTATAAATATGAAAATAATTATTTTGTCCACCCGGTCAAAGTGTGGAACCGTTATTCACCGACTATGTTCCTGCCGCATATCCAAAAAAGGGAGCAATTTACTCCCTTGACCAATAGTGTGGACGTGGCCAAGCTTTTTTCCTTTCTGGGCACCCAGGGCGCAAAAAGCGCCCGGCGTAACCTGGATTACTGGGACCTGCTATTTTTGCGGGCGGAAGAACTGACCGATATGGAAACAAAGAAAAGAGACCAGGCGTCAATGATCGATCGGCTCCTGAAGATCATGATCGCCAGGGATGAAAGGATCTTAAGATTAGCCCGGAAAAATTTCCGGTTGGAGGACCTGGTCAGCATTAAGTCCAGGTTGATCGGTACTGGTTTTATCGGCGGCAAAGCTGTTGGTATGCTTTTGGCCAGGAAGATCCTGGCCAATGATGATCCGGACTGGCAAAAAAAATTGGAACCACATGATTCTTATTATATCGGTTCAGATGTCTTTTACACCTATATAGTGCAAAATGGCTGGTGGAAAAAACGGATGGAACAAAAAACCAAGGAAGGTTATTTCAGCGTAGCGGAACAATTGCGGGAATTGCTCCTGACCGGTGATTTTACCGAGGAAATAAAAGAACAGTTCCATTCCATGATCGAGTATTTCGGCCAGTCGCCCTTTATCGTCCGTTCCAGTAGCTTATTAGAGGATGCCTTTGGGAACGCTTTCGCCGGTAAATATGAAAGCATTTTTTGCGCCAACCAGGGTACTCCGGAAGAACGTTATAAACATTTCCTGGATACCGTGAAACAGGTTTATGCCAGCGCTATGAATGTGGATGCCTTGACCTATCGCTTACAGCGCGGTCTGGACCAGCAGGATGAACAGATGGCTTTGCTGGTACAGCGGGTTTCCGGCTCATATCATAAGAAATATTTTTTCCCGGATGTAGCTGGAGTGGGCATTTCCTATAATACCTATATCTGGAAAAAAGAAATGGACCCTAAAGCCGGCATGTTGCGCCTGGTATTCGGACTGGGTACCAGGGCGGTTAACCGAGTCGAAGGGGATTATCCGCGCATCGTGGCACTGGATGTCCCATTATTGAAACCCTACACCGGGATGAAGAATGCCCAGCGTTTCTCCCAGCATGAGATTGACCTGGTCAATGTGGCGGAGAATACCCTGCAAACAAAAGCTATTAGTGAATTATTGTCTGAGGATTCGAAGATCAGTATCGAGCGTATTGGTGAACCAGATGAAGAATCTATCCGCCGGTTACGGGAAATGGGACAGGAAGACCGTCAAGCCTGGCTGATCACCTTTGATGAGCTCTTGAAAGATGCAGTTTTTGTGAATACGATGCGGCAGATCCTTAAGCTTCTGGAGGCAGCGTATCAGTATCCGGTGGATATTGAGTTTACCATCAATTTTAAAGGCCATACTGGATTTCAGATAAATTTACTGCAATGCCGCCCGCACCAGAGTAAGGGGATTGGCAAAAAAATCCTCATACCCAAGGATATTAAAAAAGAAAACATTATTTTAGCGGTCCAGGGATCTTTTGTGGGAGGCAATATTTCCCAGGACATTCACCGGATCATTTATGTGCAGCCGGAAAAGTACGATGCCCTGTCCCAAACAGAGAAATACGATATTGCCCGGCTAATTGGAGTGATCAATAGGCAGATCGAGGATCGGGAAACAATGGCTGTTATGCTACTGGGGCCGGGTCGGTGGGGGACGACCACCCCGTCTCTTGGAGTGCCGGTTTCTTTCTCAGAGATAAATAACATGACTGTACTTGGAGAACTGTCCTTTGCCAGTGCCAACGCTATGCCGGAGATCTC
>JAQUQP010000028.1 GCA_028716025.1 bacterium
CCAGGTTAGAAAGTGTGTATTCAATGGTAATGAGTGGTTGGTTCTTTAAAATAATTATCTTTTTTTCTATTTTTATCGCAGCAAAAAGTTTTCCAAACCAAACATGGCCTTCCCGGATCAACCGTATTTGTAGTTTTTCCCCTTCTGTCTGGCATTTATAATCATACGACTGATTTACGAAATCTCCTTGTTCACCAAAATTGCAATTATGAAAAGCTGCTAGATCAGCCCAATCGCTCAGGAAATGGTCAATAGCTAAACCGCGCTCATACCAGTCATACATCAAGTACTGGTCCAGATTTTTTTCTTTAACATGAAACTGTTCATGGATAGTCTTGGCTTCATTACTTTCTTGTTCTTGGTTATGCTTATTGACAAAATCCTTTATTTTCTGATGATAGGCCTCTTTATGACGGCTTAAGACATTCAAGCAGTTAAAGTTTTTTGGACGGTAGTCAAGTTCCAGGATCTTGCCGCCCACCTCAGGGGATACATATAATTTTACGGTTTTGCCGGCAACAATTATTTCCACGTTTCCATCATTGTTATAGTCCAGGATCTGGCAAGTCGGTTCATTTATCGGTACTATAGCCGCATCCAGATTATTCTCCGCTTTGATCAGGTTCTCATAAATCGAACGACGCAAGTGGCTCATATACAAGCCACCGAACACGCCATGCCAGTATCCATCATTGGCTTGAGCTGCCAAAAGCTCATCCTGCGCTTGCCATATTTTAGGATCATCTATTCCGGTCTTTAAAGCGGCATTGACCCGGACGCTTACCTCCAGCATTTTTTTATGCATATTATTGGATTCCGAGTATTTTACCAAGAAATTCCGCCAAAAGCCGCCTTTAATAAATTGCAGGTAATCATGTTGATCTTGATTTTGTTTGATCCGGTCTACTATGTGTTCATATACTTCCTGGGCATGTTCTGGTAAGGACCATTCCAGCATCTCGCTGTAACTAGCGCAAGGAACATAAGCCCTGCCCTTGGGTTTATAAGTATCCAGATATTCGGTAAAAGTCGTCGTTTTGAGCCAGGAAGAATTCTCCTCCAGCTTTTCAAAGAATCGCTCCAGCCACTTTTCTTCATAGACTGAATGGTATGTTTGCGGCCAGATCCCGAATTTTTCTCCATCATCGGCAATGACCAGCAATCGTTCGCCCTCTTCACTGGCTACCTGGGCGCAATATTCAATTGTTTTTTCCGGCATGGCGAAAGGGATGATATAGCGCAATTTCTGGCTGATCGGGAACATGGCCAGTGATCTGCCTTGTTCTTCAGTTAAATAATAACCGTATAAGTCTTCTTCCGTTAGGCCGGCAGATTTAAAATGATAATCATCAACTACCACATATTCAACCTTAGCTTCTTGCAAGGATTTCACCAGATGTGGTTCCCAGATACGTTCAGCCAACCACATCCCTCTGGCTTGATATCCTGTTGTTTTACGGATAAAAGTTGTCAATTTCTCGATCTGGGCCTTTTTATCATCATCGGGGAGGATTGCCAATATCGGCTCGTAAAATCCGCCCGTCATTATTTCGATTTGTTTTTGCTTTACCATTTGCCGTATCTGTTCGATGAATTCCGGATGCTTCTCTTGAATGAATTGGAAAAGAGCCCCGGTATAATGAAAGCTCATCTTAACTTGAGGATGACGAAGCAATACCTTCATAAAGGGCAAATACGCTTTTTGGTAGGCTTCCTCAAAAATATGGTCAAAGTTGCCAACCGGCTGGTGGTTGTGCACTCCGAATATGAGGTTAACTTTTTTCACCAGGTTAGACCTCTTCTTTCTGCTACTTTATATTTGGCTATTATTTTCATTTTTATCCTCATCCTTTACCACCAGTACCCGTTATGTATATTAAGGTCTAACGGGGTTCACCTGATTGCTCCTTCAGATTAACAGAGTTGTCACCCATGGTAATTTTTCTGACTGAATCCATAATGTTAATACGCTCATCTGTAGGAACGATCCGTCCTTCAAGTTCAATACCTTTGCGTTCCAGCTGGTATAAGGCTTCAATATCTTCCATGTCCACGCATACTGCTTTTAATATTTGTTTTTTTCCTTCGCAATAATGAATACCGCCCACGTTAATGCTCTTTATCGGGACCTCCTTGCCGATCAAAGATAGCGCATCCTGAGGAGAGTTAAGTAATATAATTACCCGGTCATCTTCTTTAATCCCTTGTTTTAGGACAATCGCGGCCTCTTCAATATTCAGGATCGACAAGCGTAAGTGACTCGGAACAGCCATGGATAAAAGGACTCTTTGCATCTGGTCCTGAGCCACCTTATCATTTATGACCATAATATGGTTGGCCTTGATAGCTTTAACCCAACCGGCGACCACTTGCCCGTGTATAAGACGGTCATCGATCCTGACCAATACAATCCCCACTACTAGCTCCTTTTTAACTTTTGCATGAATACTTCTTTGGCATTAATAATTGTTTTCTGGCCGGTCTGCTTGATCTTCTGCACCAGCTCTGCTAACGGTAATACTTCACGGGATGAGAAAAACTCCAGGATCATAGGTAAGTTCACTCCGGTTAGCAGTTCTATTTTACGGTTTAAGGTCAGCGGCAAACTGGTATTGGTAGGCGTACCGCCAAACATATCGGTAAAGATAATGACCCCTTCATCCTGGTTAAATTTTAATAATGTTTTCTCGATCTTGGTTTTTAGTTCGGTTGGGCTTTCTCCGGGAGTTAAGGTAATAGTTTCAATCTCCTGCTGTTGTCCAACAATGCTTTTAGCTACTGTCACTATTTCCTGCCCTAGATCCCCATGGGTAATGATTATTGCCCCTATCATAACTGCCTCTTTCTTCAAGCTCTACAGCTTTACAGCTGCTTTCATTTGTTTACATCCCGGTGTTTTACTTTTACGTCGTAGTTCCTGCCAGTCAAGTATTTTTCCAGTTCGTTGGTCACTGCTACCGAGCGATGCTTTCCGCCAGTGCAGCCGATAGCGATAGTAAGATAGGTTTTTCCTTCCTTAATATAATGAGGGATCAAAAATTTAAGTAAATTAAAATATTTTCTCAGGAACTTCTGGGTTACCGGATTGTCCAGAACAAAATCTTTTACTTTTGAGTCATTTCCGGTATATGGCTTTAATTCATCAACATAATGCGGATTAGGCAAGAACCGCACATCCAGTACTAGATCTGCGTCTAAAGGCATGCCATATTTATACCCGAATGAAACCAGACTGATCCTGATCGTCTTGGCTGTATCGGAAACAGAAAAAAAAGATTCAGTAATAGTATCCCGCAGCTCTTTTGCGCTCATATTAGTTGTATCAATGATCTTGTCTGCCTTGGCTTTTATCTCGGTCAATAAAGCCCGCTCTTTATTGATCCCTTCCATAATGCTGCTTTCCTCACCTTCAATATCCAATGGGTGACGGCGCCTGGTTTCACTGAAACGGTGCAATAGGACTTCAGTGGAAGCTTCCAGGAACAGCACTTCATATTTTATCTGCAGGTCAGACAACTCTTTCAGTGTATTGAATAAACTGCCCAGGAATCCGCCTTCCCGCACATCTATACCCAGGGCTACTTTATTGATCCGGCCGCCTGACTGGGCAACCACTTCCGCGAATTTCGGTAAAAGAATGATCGGCAAGTTATCAACACAAAAGAATCCCAGATCTTCAAAAACATTGATCGCTGAACTTTTGCCTGCCCCGCTCATGCCGGTAATGATAATAAGACGGCTGATACTGCCTGGAGACATGGTCACTGCTCCTTTTTCGTCTTTTCCTTTAGCTTTTTATCGAATTCATGAGCGCTGAAATACCCGGTTTGCTTCAAGCGCCAATTCATCGCGGCAACTTCAACAATCGCCGCTATATTACGGCCGGGCCGGATGGGGATGATCAATTTGGGAACTTCTACCCCCAATATTTCATAGGTGACTTCATCCAAACCAAGCCGGTCATATTCACGTTTAGAATCCCATTCTTCCATCTGGATAATGAGATCTATTTCCGTATCGTCACGGATCGCCCCGGCACCGAACAAATTCCTGATATCGATGATCCCTAAACCGCGTATCTCCATATGGTATTTAATAAATTCCATGCCTTTACCTACGAGTAGAGTAGATGATTTTTTACGGATATCAACTACATCATCCGCTACCAGACGATGTCCCCGTTTAACTAATTCCAGTGCGCATTCACTTTTTCCGATACCGCTTTCACCTAGGATCAAAGCTCCAACACCATATACATCTATCAGGACACCGTGCACACTGGTTGACGGAGCAAACTTCTCTTCCAGGTAAGTGGTCACTTCATTAATAAAAGTGATGGTATTCAAAGGCGTGCGCAGGGTTGCGACGGCTCTTTCATTAGCCAGCTTAATAAGTTCTTGTGGTGGTTCCAGGCTGCGGGTAATCACAAAACACACTAGATCATAGGAAAACAGCCGTTCTAATATTTCCTGGCGCCGTTTCTGGTCCAATTCCGCCAAATATGATAACTCGGTCATGCCCAAGATCTGGATCCGTTCAAAAGCAAAGTATTCAAAATATCCGGACAAAGCTAATCCGGGCCGATTCACGTCAAAAACTGTTATTTTTTTATCCAGCCCAGCTTCTCCCGCCAGCATTTCCAGCTGCATTTTTGCTTGCTTTTCCTTGAAAAATTCCTTGACCATTACTCCAGACATAACCACCCCATGTTTGTTGATGGTTGATTGTTGATTGTTGATAGCGATCTGGTTTAGAAGCTTTTTCGATCAACTATGAACTATCAACTATGAACTGCTTTTAATATTCATCTTCTTCCTTAATGATCTTGACCACTTCCGCAACATCTTTGGCATCGCGCAAAGATTGACGGAAATGTTTGTCTTTCAGGATCCTCGAGATCTTGGCTAAGGCTTTAAGATGGATCCCGGTCGATTCTATGGGCGCCAGTAATAAAAACACCAGGTAGACAGGCTCACCGTCCAGGCTTTCAAATTCTATACCCTGTTTAGATGATCCAAAGGCGATCACTACGTTATCTACTTCATTAGTCTTACCATGAGGAATCCCCACTCCTTGGCCGATCCCGGTCGAACCTAGTTCTTCCCGGTCTAACAGGATCTTGACCACTTTTTCCTTACTGGTGATCTTTTTGCTCTTTACCAGAGCATCTACCATTTCTTCCAATACGTCTTTTTTCTCTTTACCCTGCAGGTTCACGACTATCGCGTCTTTGACGATGAAATCCATTAATTTCATCAAATTCCTCCTATCGCACTCAAATATGACTTAAGATATTACAGAACCGGCTCTAATAAGCCGAAAGTCCCGTCCCGCCGCTTATACACGATGTTCACTTTATTGGTTTCTATATTCACGAAGGCCCAGAAGTCGTTGTCTGTCATTTCCATTCTCTTGATGGCTTCTTTGGCCGATATCGGATTGGTATCGAATTCTTTCTTGATCATATTTTTTGCCAGATCAATGCCAGTCTTTTCCGATCCGTTGCGCGAAATTATTTTCGCTTCGGTCCTTAATAAATTTGTACTGGTACGATGATCATGATGCTTGTTGGTCTTGACCTTTTCCTTAAACTTTTTCATCTGCCGGTCCAGGCTGTCAACCATCAAGTCAATAGCGGCATACAAGTCCTGCGATTCTTCCTTGGCATTGATCCGCGCCCCTCCGGCATTGACCGTCGCTTCCGCTATCGAGTAATACTTCTCTACGGTCAGGATCACGTGTGCCGCGATCACGTTGTTAAAATATTTCTGTACTTTACCGACTTTCTCTTCCGCGTACTGTTTCAATTGCGGTGTTAATTTTGCGTGCCGTACCGTAATACTTACCTGCATCTAAGATGCTCCTTTCTCCTTTGAGAGATTTTCATAATATCATAGCCGCGGCGATTTACAAAGTGAATTCTTCACCGAGATAAATCTGGCGCGCTTTTTCATTATTGACCAGTTCCCGGGCAGAACCCTGAAGCAGGATCTTTCCTTCATACATAATATAGGCACGGTCAATTATCTTTAGGGTTTCCCGTACATTATGGTCGGTAATCAAGACCCCGAGCCCTTTTTCGCGTAGTTTGGATATTATCTGCTGTATATCGATAACCGCGATCGGGTCAATGCCCAGAAAAGGCTCATCCAGCAAGATAAACTTTGGATTAGTCACCAAAGCCCGGCTTATTTCCACCCGTCGCTTTTCACCACCGCTCAAGAGATAGGTCTTAGCCTTAGCCAAATCAGCTATGTCAAATTCCTCCAGTAATGACCGCATTTTATCTAAGCGTTCTTTTTTGCTCATGGGTAATGTTTCCAATATTGCCAGCAGGTTTTCCTCTACGGTCAAATGGCGGAAGATAGATGGTTCCTGCGATAGGTACCCAATACCCAGGCGAGCACGCATATACATCGGCAACTCGGTAATATCATGGTCGTCTAATTTAATCTGCCCGTTATTAGGCGAAATCAATCCTACCATCATATAAAAGGTAGTGGTCTTGCCCGCCCCATTAGGGCCCAGCAATCCTACTATTTCGCCTTCGTTAACATTGACGCTGACCTTATTGACTACCGGCCTTTTGGCATAATATTTAACCAACTCTTGGGTATATAATTTACTCATTAATTGTTGGCCTTTTCTTTTTTTATTGGGGTGATCTTAGCCTGGACATTCTCTTCAATAATCACTCTCTCGTTTTCTGTAAACACCGTTATAACTTTACCCGTATATTCACTGATATTATCCTCGTTCTGCTGCCAAACCCAGGGTTTTCCGGTCAAAACCAGTTTTTTCTCCTCATAATAGTAATCGGCAACGTCGCTTTTAGATTTTGCCTCTGGTTGGACAATGTTCACGTTACCGGAAACTTTGGCCCTTTTTTCATTATTGAACATTTCTATCAGATCGCCGGTAATAGTGGTATCATTTTTAGGATTAACCGCATCCAAGCGAACGATCTTCGGTGATTTAGAAACAGTTCCATATCCGGTTTTGCGATTATAAACCATTCGACCGCCATAAATATCGGTTGTCTCATTATCTTTCTTTTCCTGGTAGTGGACATTACCTGCCGCTTCTAAACGATCTTCGGCGAGGTAATGCCAGACTTTATCGGCATACAGTACCCCTTGTTCCTGGGTTACTTTTACCTGCCCGCTGAAAAAAGCTACCTTGCCCTTTTCCAATGTTTCCATTTGTTGGCTGGAAACGTCTATGGGTTTGTCCTCAGCTAGTGACAATCCCGCAATACCGCCCAAAATTGTTATCACTACCGCAAATATCCCTGATTTTTTACCCATATTTATTTGCTCTCTTTGTTTTGAGGAATAACCTGGGCTTTTACTTCTCTCTTGATGATCGATCTGGATAAGTCTGGTTCAGCTTCCAGCCCATACCCTGTCACAATACCGCCTGGCCTGGTTTCCTTGACAAAAGAATCAGTAACTATTTTCTTTCGCTTATTATCCCAATCTAGTTTATCGGTTTCTACCTTTACTTTTTCCGATTCGCTGGTGAATACTACATTTCCAATAGCTTCCATATCGCCGGTTTCCGTGTTAATATCGCCTTTTTCCGCGATCAATATCGAAGCCAGCTTTTCTTCCTTATAAAATTTTAATTTGATCTTTTCCAGCTTGGTACGTTTCTCAGATTCCTGCAACAAAGCCCTAGCCGCTTCCAGCTCCCATTGTTTTTTGCCTGCCTGGGTTTCCACCATGGAAAACTTTTCCAAAAACTGCTCGGCGTTACCCGCGGAAAAATCTCCCCCGCTGTTTTTGTCCTTACTCTTGCACCCGGACAATAAAACTATGGATAGTAGAATAAACAGTATAAGAGCTCTTCCTATCAACTTAAAACTATCAACTATCAACTGTCTCTACTCCCCCTCTTCATAATACCTGGTGCATACCTTGTTCCAGTTACCCTGGGTCTTAATTATTAGCTCGATTACTTCACGAAATACGCCCTTACCCCCCTCAGCTTTGGTCACCAAGTCTACTTCTTTCTTTACTTCCTGGGGAGAGTCAGCCGGGCAGATAGCCAATCCGGCATGGCGCAATATCGGAATATCGATAAGGTCATCTCCCAAAAAAGCTATTTCCTCATCCCGTAATTTATACTTTTCTTTTAGAGCGGCATAGGCTTCTTTTTTCTTGGTTGCTTTCTGGTAAATTTCATCTATGTGACATTCCTCCGCACAACGGGACACTTCTTTTGATTCCCGTCCGGTGATCCAGCAGAGTTTCAGGTTATCTGTCCGATGCGCCAGGGCAAAGCCCATGCGGTCCTTGACGTTCCAGACCTTGATCTCATCAGTATTATTAAGAAAGATGATCTCTCCGCCGGTCAATACTCCGTCTACATCCATGGCGACCATCCGTATTTTCTTGATCTTGTCTTCCAGTGTTTTACGCATTTAGACTCCGTTTTTTCTATCAACTATCAACTATGAACAATCAACAGTATCTATCCTAAGCCTTTTGCCAGTAGGTCTCTTTCATCAATAATTCCAACCGGGTGATTCTCTTCATCAACTACCGGAATATTATCAAAATTGCGTTCCTGCATGACCCTGGCTGCTTCTGTCGCCAGGCGGCCGGAGGTAATAGTAAAAGGTTTTTTAGTCATTACATTACCAATTGGCTCAAACAAAATGTCTTCACCTTTTTGTAAATGCCGACGCAGGTCACCATCAGTAAAAAAGCCAACTAACTTACCTTGGGAATCGACAATATTTACCGCTCCCAGCCGCGAAGCAGTCATTATCAGTAAAGCTTCCTTGACTGTTTTCTTTCTGCTGATCACCGGATTATTCTTCCCGGCCCGCATTATATCCCCCACTCGCAGCAGCAATTTCCGTCCTAATATACCGCCTGGATGCAAAGCGGCAAAATCCTTTTTTTGGAATCCTTTTTTCAGCAACAGTGAGATCGCCAGGGCATCACCCAACGCCATGGTAGCCGTAGTTGAAGCAGTTGGCGCTAAATTATATGGACAGGCTTCTTTTTGCACTTTTACGTTCAGCACAATGTCACTGGCTTTAGCCATTGTCGAATGGGCGCTTCCGGTCATAGTGATCAACCTTAATCCCATTCCTTTAATAGCCGGCAATAAATTCAGTAGTTCTTCATTTTCACCACTATACGAAATAGCCAGGATTACATCATTTTTCATGACCATGCCCATATCCCCGTGCGCCCCTTCTGTCGGATGCAAGTAAAATGAGGGAGTGCCGGTTGAAGCCATAGTCGCGGAGATCTTACGTCCGACAAGACCGCTTTTACCTATACCAGTTACCACTACCCGGCCCTGGCAGGCGTTGATCAGCTCCACTGCCTGTTCGAAATTGTTATCCAGCCTGGGAATAATATCTTTAATCGCTTTGTATTCTACTTCTAATACCTGTTTTGCCTGTTTTAGGATCATATAGAATTACCTCTTTACCATTTCATGTATCGCCATTACTTCTTCCAAAAGTTTTTTTAATGACTGCAAAGGCAGCATATTAGCCCCATCAGACAAGGCCTTGGCTGGTTGGCGATGCACTTCCAGGAATAGCCCGTCTATCCCCACGGCAGCGGCAGCTCTGGATAAGGCCGGAATATACTCACTTTGCCCGCTGGAACGGTCACCTTTTCCGCCAGGTAATTGTACGCTGTGAGTTGCGTCAAAGACCACCGGATATCCGAACTTTTTCATGATCACCAGTGAACGCATATCCGTTACCAGGTTATTATAACCAAAACTGGTACCGCGTTCCGTCAGGATAATTCTATGATTGCCGGTAGACTCCACTTTATTAACGATATTCTCTACATCCCAGGGAGCCAGGAATTGTCCTTTTTTTATATTGACTACCCGGCCGGTACGGGCAGCAGCCAGAACCAAGTCGGTCTGCCGACATAAAAAAGCTGGTATTTGCAGTACATCAGCTATCGCGGCGGCGTCTTTAATTTCATTGATCTGGTGGACATCTACCAGGATAGGAATATTTATTTTTTCTTTAACTTTTTTCAGGATAGCCAGCCCCTTTTTAAATCCCGGGCCGCGATACGCCTGCAATGAAGTACGATTAGCTTTATCATAAGAGGACTTAAAAATAAATGGCAGATCAAGAGACTCGGTTATTTCTTTAAGATAGGCCGCCGAGTCCAGAACTTGCTTTTCGGATTCAATGACACAAGGCCCGGCGATCAATACTAAGGGATACCCGACGCCAATTTTGATTCCGCCGATGTTTATTATTGTTTTTTTGTTAGTTTCGCGTTTCAAATCCTACACTCCTTATAAGCCGCGGCGTGTTTAATAAATTCCCTGAACAACGGGTGCGGATGGGTTGGCCGGGATTTAAATTCCGGATGGTATTGCACTCCGACAAACCAGGGATGCCCGGGAATCTCCACTATTTCTACCAGGTTGTGTGATTCGTTTTCCCCGCTGAAAACCATCCCGCAGTCTTCCAATTTCTTTTTATATTGATTATTGAACTCATAACGATGGCGGTGTCTTTCCTCAATGTCATCCTTACAGTAAGCAGCATGGGCTTTGGTCTCTTTCTTTAAGTGACATGGGTAAGCGCCCAATCTCATGGTCCCGCCCATTTTAACTTTTATTACTTTGCGCTGTTCTTCCAGCAGGCTGATGACCGGTTGTTTGGTTTTAGGATTAAATTCAGTTGAATTAGCGTCAGGCATATCGCAGACATTACGGGCAAATTCAATGACCGCGGTCTGCATTCCCAGGCAGATGCCGAAAAACGGCATATTATGTTCCCGGGCATACTGTATGGCTTTCACTTTGCCTTCTATGCCCCTGCCACCGAAACCGCCCGGTACCAGTAATCCGTCAACATCATGCAAAAACTTGTCAATATCAGTTTCAGCCTTCTCTACATCAACTGACTTTATTTTTACCAGTACGTTATTGGCCAGACCGCCATGATTTAAAGATTCCCGGATGCTCTTGTAAGCATCCTTTAAAGTGGTATATTTACCGGCCAAAGCGATAGTGATCACTTTTTGAGCCGTTTTTTCAGCTTTAACCATGGCTTTCCATTCGGTCAGGTCAGGCTTTTTAGTTTTTAGTTTCAACAGGTCCACTATAATATCATCCAGTCCCTGCTTTTCAAACATAAGCGGCACTTCGTAGATGCAGGAAACATCTTTACATTGGATCACAGCTTTTTCATCAACATTGCAGAATAAGGAGATCTTGGACAGGCAATCTTTCGGAATGGTCTTTTCCGTGCGGCAAATGATCACGTCCGGAGTAATACCGATTTCCCGCAGTTTACCGACACTGTGCTGGGTCGGTTTAGTTTTCAGTTCTTCACTGGCATGGATGAACGGTACCAGCGTAACATGTACATATAACACATTATTGCGACCGATATCCTTGCGGAACTGGCGGATGGCCTCCAAAAAGGGCAGGCTCTCAATATCACCGACCGTGCCGCCGATCTCGACAATGACTACATCGTTTTTATCTTTTACTTTCTTAATATGTTCTTTGATCTCATTGGTGATATGGGGAATGACCTGTACGGTCGCTCCCAGATAATCGCCGCGACGCTCTTTAGTGATCACGCTATTATAGATCTTACCAGTGGTCACATTATGATTCTGGGTCAGATGAACATCCAGGAACCGTTCATAATGGCCCAGATCAAGATCTGTTTCAGCCCCATCATCAGTCACATACACTTCACCGTGCTGATAAGGATTCATGGTCCCGGGATCCACATTTATATACGGATCGAATTTTTGCAGCGTTACTTTTAAACCACGCATTTTCAGGAGACAGCCGATACTCGATGCGGTAATTCCTTTACCCAGCGATGACACTACGCCGCCGGTGACAAAAATGTACTTGGTCATCTCATCCTCCGAATAATGGCACACACTTTTTTCAAGTCTTTAGCTGTATCGACACCGATCGAATCATACTTGGTAATGACGGCTCTGATCTTATACCCGTTTTCCAAAGCGCGCAACTGTTCCAGGCTCTCTGTTTTTTCCAGAATGGTCTGTGGCAGCGCCGCAAAGTTTAGTAAGAATTCCCGGCGAAAACCATATAGTCCCAGGTGCTTGTAATAGACCAAGTCTTCAACCTGATTTCGCTGGTATGGTAGCTGCGAACGGGAGAAATATAGTACATTATTTTTCTTATCCAGTACCGCTTTCACCACATTGGGATCCTGAATATCAGGTTTATTCAGCAGGTGGATCACCGCTGTTCCCATTATGACATTTTTATCACGGAACAACAAAGCCACCTGGTCTATAGTCCTGGGATCAATGAGCGGTTCATCTCCCTGGATGTTCAGGAAGACATCGGCTTTCATCATCCTGGCGACCTCTGCCACCCGGTCAGTACCACTGGAGCAATTCCGGCTGGTCATCACTGCCTTGATCCCGGCTTGCCGGCAAACAGAAGCGATCTTTTCATGGTCACAGGCGATGATCACATCATCTAAATAACGCGCTTTCTTTGCCTGTTCATACACTCTCTGGACCAGGTATTTGCCCTGAATAACTTGTAATGGTTTTTCCGGCAAACGGGTTGATTCAAGACGTGCCGGTATCACTCCAATAATTTTCACTGCATCCCCTATAATTTTAAGCCAGCTTTGTCCTGGATCAAATTTTCTTTTAATTCTTCAGGCGAGCAAGTAGCGGTACCAACTTTAGCTACTACTATTCCTGCCGCGTGATTGGCGATATATGCCGCCTGTTTTAGATCGGCTCCCGCTGCCAGGGCCAGCGTTAAAGTAGAGATCACTGTATCCCCAGCCCCAGTTACATCAAACACTTCCCTGGCCATAGTCGGGATATGCAAGGATTCCTTACCTTGCTCAAATAAAGTCATACCCTTTTCACCCTGGGTGATCAATAGGGAACGGCAGCGTAATTTATGGATAATCCTCTCGCCTAATCTTTCCGTTTCCGCCTGGTCGTGCGGTACTGGATAATGGATACCTTGCGCAGCTTCCAGGTGATTAGGAGTTATACACGTCACTCCCTTATATTTCAGAAAATGCTCCACTTTCGGATCAACAGTGATCACTTTGCCATAACGATGCGCCAATTTGATCGCTTCTTTTAGTAACGGGACACTGATCATACCTTTACCGTAATCAGAAATTATGATCGCATCAACCTGGGGGATTGTTTCTTTCAGGTAATATATTATCTGGGCGACGATCTTTTTATCCCTGCTTTCCCGGTCTTCCCGGTCGATTCTGACTACCTGTTGGATATTGGCTATAACCCTGGTTTTTTGGATAGTCGGTATGCCGGCATCAGTAAAGACTCCGCCAGTATCCACTCCCAGTTCGCCAATGAGATCTATGATCTGACTGCCTATCAGGTCATGGCCAGTCACTCCGCATAAGAGAGCCTGGCCTTTGAGAGCCGCTATGTTATGAGCCACGTTACCGCTTCCGCCAGGGATAATGCTCTCTTTGCTTACTTCTACTACCGGCACCGGGGCTTCCGGTGAAAGACGGGACACTTTTCCCCAGACAAAATGGTCAACGATGATATCCCCGATAACCAGTATTTTTGTTTTCGTAAAGTGATCGATAATTTTTAAAAGTCTTGTCAGGTCATACTTGTACATTTACGTCTCCCAGTATGATAACCAGTATTTATAGATACGAATTATTTTCCAGATATTGCGCGTAATCTTTGACACTGTTTTCCAGCGATTGGCACTGATATTGCTTATGCTTTTGCAGTTTTTCCATTTGGGCTTGGGTAAAATATTGATATTTATCCCGCAATACTTCAGGCATATCGATATATTCGATCTTTCCCGGTATGCCCAGGGCGCTAAAAAGAGCCCGGGCCAAATCATTCCAACTCCGGGCCTCTCCGGTACCCATATTGAAGATCCCTGATTTGGCAGGATTTGAGTACAAATAGTACATCAATTCAATAACGTCCTTAACATATATAAAATCTCTCTTCTGCTCACCATCAGGCACGTCATTACGATAAGACTTAAAGAGCTTGATTGTGCCTGTTTCCTTTACTGCCTTGAACCGTTTACAAATCAGGCTCATCATCTCACCTTTATGGTATTCATTGGGCCCGAAAACATTAAAGAACTTAATCCCGGTAATTTTCTTTTGTAAATGGTTATTATAGACCCACAGATCAAACAACTGTTTGGAATATCCATACATGTTCAGCGGCCTCAATTTTAAGACAGTCTCCTGGTCATCCTGGTAGCCTTGTTCACCACTACCGTAAGTAGCCGCACTGGAAGCATATAAAAAATCAGCTTTGTGCCGTAATGCCCACAAAGCTATCTTTTTTGAATATTCATAGTTATTGCTGATAAAATAATCAGCATCCTGCAAGGTTGTTGAACTGCAGGCTCCCAAATGAACGACTTTCTTCGGTTTAGGAGCTTTATTCGACTCCATTAATGATAAAAACTTATCTTTATGAATGTAATCGATAAAGCGCTTGCCCGCCAGATTTCGCCATTTCTCGGTAGCAGCAAGATTGTCCACTACTAAGATATCTTTTACGCCCATTTGGTTCAATTTCCAAAGGAAGCCGCTTCCGATAAATCCGGCCCCTCCTGTCAGTATGATCATCCCGTCCTCATTTTGCTTATATTCTTAAAAGATTATTATAGCATATTTTTAGCGGTTTTGCTATGGCTATTTTTAGAATTCTAATATTTTTGTATCTTCTCCATAGCCGCAATAATAGAACCAACAGCGATCTTACTGCGCAAGAGAACCGGGATCCGGTCCTGGTCATCGGTAAAGTAAACGAATAAGCGCCCCTTATGCATGAAAATACCTTCCTGTTTAAGCAGAGGTTCGACCATAATGGTCTTAAATTCGCCGGCCGGTACGGTAACCGTAACTCGGGAGATCACCCTTACTACCAGCTCATAGTTCTTTTTGTTATTGCATATATTTATCTTGAACTCTTTGCCTGGCTCTAAGCTGCGTAATCTGACTGCATAAAGGCTGGCCAAAACATCTACGGTTCCGTGGACAATATCTACGGTCGCGTCAGGATATATAACTTTATTATTTCCCTGGTCAAAGATCATCTGTTCTTTCTGATGATATTTCCCTTCGTTTACATCTTTAAAAAAGCTTAAAGAACTAAACTCTGAGCGGCTAACAATTGATTCTGACTTGTCTTTTACCGGATAGATGGACCCGATCAAACCGGAACTGGTGGCTTCAGAATAAAGGCGATAGACATCCTTACCGTTCCAAACTTGCGGTTCCACGCTCAGGGAAGCCCGGCCAGCTACGATAAATCCCCATTTCACTACATATCCTATTTTTTCTCCACGGGCAAATGGCGTCTCAATCTCTACAGCCAGAGCCAAAGGTCTCCTGCCCACACTAGAGACATAAATCAAACCGATGATACCGATCAAAAATAATCTGATTATCTTTGTTTTCATCATCCTAACAATTTGTTGTACGGAGCTCCGGTATTATATTGGAGCAAATACCTGATTATGGCATAGATCGCTATTACTAATACCCCTATGACCGTGAGATGTTCTTTGT
>JAQUQP010000029.1 GCA_028716025.1 bacterium
CTTTAATCCCATAATCTTAATGATACGATCTACCTGCTCATAAGGACGACTTAGCAAGTTAGGCATTACTGCCCCTTCCCCGATGGGCCCGGCGCTAACTATGAGATTAACACTGTTCCCTTTTTCTACAGAGGTTCCGACCACAGGATCCTGTATTACCACTGCGTCCAAGTCCTGGCTGGAGTATATCCGTAAGGTTTCGCCAACGATCAGCCCGGCCTGGCGTAATATTATCTCCGCGTCTCTCCATAATTTGCCAGTCACATTCGGAGTATTTACTTTTTCTGATCCGCGGCTAATTATGACTTTTATTTTCCGACCGGCTTTCACCTTGCTACCGGGCAATGGCACTTGTGATACGATCGCCCCGGCCGGGATAGTGGCATTATATTGTTCCCCGTCTTTGACCAGGAATAAGTGGAGAGCAGTTAATTTATCATAACCATCGGATACAGTGATACCGGTCAGATCAGGCACTTCCAGGTCGGCATCGTTCCTGATCAAAAGCAACATTACCAGGTTGACCAAAAAATACAATACGACCAGGATAATGATTATAAATATACTAATCCGGGTTATTTTTTTCATGAGATTATTTTTGGCATCCCTGACATTTTCAACTCTTGTTCCATTTTTTCCAGTAATTCTATACGTTTGGCCATCGGCGGATGTGTACTGAACAAACTGACCAATCCTCCGCTGGTCAAAGGATTCACAATGAACATATGCGCTGTGCTGGGATTGGCAGCCATAGGTATTTGCCTGCCGGCTTCCGCCAGTTTCTTTAAGGCACTAGCTAGGGCTAATGGTCTGTTGGTAATTTTCGCCCCGCCCTCATCAGCCAGGTATTCACGCGACCGGGAGATAGCTAGCTGTATTAAAATCGCAGCCAATGGAGCTAGTATGATCATAAGCAATGCGCCTAATCCTCCGCCACCTTCATCATCCCTGTTCCTGCCCATGCCACCGAAAATCATGGCAAATTGACCTAACCTGGCCAGCATAGTAATAGCACCCGCGAAAGTTGCGGCTATTGTAGACACCAATATATCTCGATGCTTAACATGACTTAATTCATGGGCAATTACGCCTTCCAGTTCAGCCTGGGTTAAAATGTCTAAAATACCCCTGGTGACAGCCACTGCCGCATGCGCTGGATCCCTGCCAGTGGCAAAAGCATTAGGGGTGGGATTATCTACGATATATACTTTCGGCATTGGCAAATTGGCTTTTACGGTCAGGTTTTTGATCACTTTGAAGAGCGCTGCTTCATCCTCTTCCTTGACCATTTTTGCTCTATACATCATAAGAACGATGGAATCACTGAACCAATACATAAAAAAATTAGTTGCCACGGCAAAAATAAAAGCCATGATCATACCCTGCTGCCCACCGATCGCTCGGCCAGCCCAAGTAAACAAGATTATTAATATAAACATCAAGCCAAAAGTTTTTATTGAATTCATAAATCCTCCTGCCGGCTTACTTTAAAATACTTTGGATAATACTTTCAACTTCCTGGATACTTACATCAGTGTTCACACACGGGCCAAAAGGCCGCTGGTTGATCACAGCATGCACTGCTACAGGATATGTATCAATAATGCCGTTGGACAATTCCTTTTCACAGGCTACCGCGATCACTGTATCGGCCTTAATCTCGGATAATACTTGCCGGGCTAGTCTTCCACCGGTTACCACCGCCAGCTTGATCTTATACTTTTCGCTTAATTCTAAAAGATTTTTTACTTTACATTTGCCACATTTAAGACAGTTTTTAGCATCTTCGATCACATTGTTCTTACAATCCTTATTTTGCAGGCAGCTAGGAGTCAGGATCAATATCTTTTCTGCCTTTCCTTTTCCCTTACGGCGCAAACTATTATTCAGTTTGATCAGGTATAGATCAGTCTTATCTGGCTCTAGCCTGAATATTTTACCGGCAAATATCACTAGTGGAAAATATATATTATAAATAAACCACTTCATTATAGCTACCCTAACATATCACCCTTTTTGAGATGATGACCAATGACAAAATTATAAGCTGACATCACCTTACCGCCTTCAGACTGCACCCGGGTTAAAAGTAAACCACCCTGCCCACACTTTACCGCGAATCCGTGGTTTTTAAGCACCTCCAGGACCGTACCGCTGGCAGTTGCTTTATGATTCAATTCAATTCTGGGGACTTCTTCCGCCTCCCAGATCTTCAGCAGATGTTTCCTGCCGTTGTGCGCGTAAAACGTGAAGGCACCCGGCCAAGGATACATCCCGCGGATAAAATCATATAATTCTTTAGAACATTTTTTCCAGTCTACTAAGCCACTTTCTTTCGTCAACAGGGAAGCATATGAAGACTGTGCTTCATCCTGCGGTTTAGCTTCAGCTTTGCCTTCTTTAATCAAAGTGACGGTTTCTTTTAATACTTCCACGCCAATTTTGGTCAGCTTATCAGTCAGGGTAACAGCCGTATCTTTTCGATCGATAGTTACTTCTTTTTGTAAAAGAACCGGGCCGCTATCTAATTTTTTGACCAGGAACATGGTAGAAATGCCGGTTTTCTCTTCGCCATTGATGATAGCTGCCTGGATCGGGCTGGCTCCCCGGTATTTTGGCAACAGGGAAAAATGCACATTTATAGTGCCTTGTTTCGGCAGGTCCAGCAGTTTCTGGCTCAGAATCTGTCCAGAACCTACTACTACTGCCAAATCTTGATTTAAATTTTTTAATGCTTCCAATGAACTGGTTTCATTTATTTTAGCCGGTTGGAATATCGGGATGTTCTTTTTTTTGGCTAACACTTTTACCGGAGGTTCTTGAATCTCTTGTTTCCTTCCTACCGGTTTATCAGGCATAGTCACTACACCGACTATTTCCTCTCCCAGGTCGATGAGCGACTGCAGGAAAGATACCGCGTATTTGGGTGTGCCCATGAAAAGAACTCTCACACTATTGTCCTGTCTTCTTTTTCTTCATCTTGCTTATTAGTTTGATCTTTTCGAAGAATCCAGCAGAATCAATGATCAATTTGCCCTTTAAATGATCCATCTCATGCTGGATGGCCCGTGATAAAAAACCAGTGTCTTCCCGGATGATCTTTTCGCCTTTTTGGTTGATGGCTTGTACCACTGTCTTTTTTGCCCGTCTTATCCTGACCGCGGCCCTGGGACATGACAGGCAGGCTTCTTCCATTACTTCTGCCCCTTCTTTAGAAAGGAATTCAGGATTGATCAGCACCACCAGCTCATGTTTGCCGGATACATCCCCGACATCAACTACCACCAGATTTTTATTAACTCCTACTTGCGGAGCTGCCAACCCAACTCCTTTATTGGCATACATTGTTTCCAGCATATCATTCACCAGTTTTAGTACTTCTGGCGTGACTTCTTTAATATCTTCATTTTTCTTACGGAGACATGGGTCTCCGTAGGTTTTTATGGCCATTATACTCATAAAACACCTAAGACCAAATCCTTAAAAAAATAATTTAAGGCAATCCTGATCTATTATTAGAGAGGATTGCCTTTGTAATTATATACTAGTTTACCCTGATTGTCAATGACAAAATAATATCTGATTACACTGATTTCAAAATAGATTACACCGATTAAGAAATCCGTGGAATCCCTGCCTGTCGGCAGGCAGGTCTCTTAGAATCTGTGTAATCGTACTTATTATAAATGAATCGGGTCTACTTAGTTAAAGTAGACCCGGTTCCCTGGCTAGGAAACCTGAGAAAATCACTCTGTTGCCTTCTCAAGTTTAGTCATATCTTTGACGCCGTGGCATTCTCCGTGACTGTACGTCTTTCATATGACTAATATATAATTAGCAGAAAAATATGTTTTTGTCAAGCTTTAAGGGCGGCTTATTCTACAATTTTATTTTGCGAATTTCGTATTCATATACTATGTTCAGGATAAGAGCCAGGAGGAGCGAAGATGAGAATAATTCCTCAAGGATCTTGGCTTTAGCATATAAGTCTGATGAGATCGGCATTAACGATTTGGCCCGGTTAAAGAAATATAACTTATTGGCATATTCTACCGGCGCCCCCTTCCCGTAGGTACGGTCGAACATCAGCTGGCCGATGCAGGCCAGCAGGAACACGATCAAAAACGTCCGCGCTGCCACTTTTAATACATTTAGATATTTATTCATCTGCTCTCCTTCACTTATAATTGCTTCACCGCGTATCAGGTAACTGGTTATTTTTATTCGCTCCAGTGTCGATTTTTAGCGTCAAAGGTCTTGCGTCAACTCGGTGCCGAGAAACTCGCCCCTTGGGCTCAGACAATCTCGGCATCCAGCAACCAGAAGATGCCCTCGTTGCTTGCAAGCATGCTTTGACTAAAATCGACAAGCTCGCTCAAAAAACAACCGAGTTCCCTGATCTATATATTGGATAATAGGCGAAGCGCGGCCGCTGAATGTCATGGAGAAAACCTTCGGAAGCTTGAGTTGGCATGGACTCTTTACCTCCCGCCTTGCGGGAGAACTCAAGCGAGATAGAGAGCGATTTCCGCGCCGGGGAAATCGACTCGTTTTTCGGAATGACTCAGCGAGACAGCGAGCCGATAGACCAATTAAAGCACTTCAACTGGATCGACATCTGTACTAATGGTGATCGCCGCGGTGCGCTTATTTGGTTTTACTTTTTGCAGCACCTTGATCAAAGCGTTATGGCTGGATGATTTCAGCATAATATGCTGGCGGTACTGTCCCCTTAGTTTAGCCCTGAATGACGGCGCCGGACCATATACTTTTATCGTAGATTTCCTGAATTCCCCGGCCAGGACCATAGCCGCTTTCTCAACTTTATCCTGATCCGCCCCCCGGATCTCTACTTGCGCCAGGCTCCCGAAAGGCGGGTATTTTAACTGTTTACGGAATTCCAGCTCCTGGCGGTAAAAACTGGCCCAATCCTGGTTCTTTATTGATTCCAGCAGGTAATGGTCCACATTCTCGGCCTGGATGATCACCTCTGAATCTCCTTTGGCAGTATCCAGGCGCTGAACCATACCGATCAGGTTCTGAAAAGTGTGTTCCGCTGCCCGGAAATCCGGCAGGTTCAACAACAGATCGATCAGCAACACTCCCAGCAATGTGGTTTTCGGGAAATAATCATATTTATTAAGGACTTGCGTACCGACGATAATGTCCACTTCATTCAAGTTCTTGCTCTTTTCATAAGTCTGCGCGTCAATACGTTTGATCTTGGCCTGTGGGAAAATGCCCTGCAGCACTTCAGTCACTGTTTCCGTGCCAATGCCGATGGGCTTGAGATGCTGGGAATGGCAAGACGGGCATTCAGTGGTCTGCTTTTGGGTATGCTGGCAGTAACGGCAATACAACTTATTCTTTTCCGAGCTCAGGGTCAAGGCCACATCGCAATCAGGGCATTTCATGACAAACTTGCACATCCGGCAATAGACATACGTGGAATAGCCGCGCATATTGACAAAAAAAACAGCGCGTTCCTGTTTTTTCAGCCTTGACTCTATGGCCTGTATAAAGGACTGGCTGAAATAAACCAGGGTGTCTTTATTGATGCGTTTAGGCAGTTCCTGCACCTGGAATTTTACTGCTTCTGGGTCAAAGAGATTGCCGAATTTAAGCAAATTATAGTCATCATTGATCGCTTTATAATAGCTTTCAGCTGAGGGAGCGGCTGTCGCGTAGACCAGGGATATCTTCTCCAGTTCAGCTTTTTTCGCAACCACATCACGGGTATGATACATTGGTTTTTGATCTGATTTATAGGCTGTATCCTGCTCATTTTCCATAATGATCAGTCCCAGCCTTTGGAAACTATAGAATACAGCCATCCTGGTACCCAGTATTATGGAAGTTGATCCGGTTCTTATTTCCTCCCAAGCCTGGTATTTTTCACCGGCAGAAAGGCCGCTATGCAAAGCAACGACCCGTCCCGGATAACGGGACGAAAAATGATGCTTTAACAGATCGATCATTTCAATTTGCGGCACAATGATCAATACCTGGCGCTGGCTTTTAAGTAAAGGTTCCACAAGCTCGAGATAGATACTGATCCTCTCGCTGGCCAAGCCGCCCCAAAGAAGTACCGGTTTATTGTTCGGGTCCTGCTGAAAAGTATTTAACTGTTCCAGGATCCTGTTTTGCTCACCAGTCAGTAATCCCGGCAATTCCAGTACTGTCTCTTCTGACACTATTATTTCTTCCGGCTGTTTAATTTTTACCGGTTTTACCAGGCAGGCTTCGATCGCCTCTCCCCAGGAACAGAAATAGTGGTCCGCGATCCAGCGGGTAAGCTTTAACATTGCTTCGCTGATCAATGGTTCAGGTGAAATAAGGCCAGTAATGTTCTTCGCCTTGGGAATTTTGCTTTTTGGCAACAATTCCGCCACTATGGCCTGCAGGTCCTGATGGCCAAAATTAACCTTAACCAGGTGCCCTACCCTGATACTTTCCTTTAATTCCAGCGGCACGGCATAGTCAAACAGCCGGTCAAGGGCAATTCCAGGGATAATAACTTTGGCGAAATTATTCATCTTCTTAAGCTTTCTTCAGGAGATCCCTGATCTTCTTAAAATCTTCCCAGACATATTTCTTATTGGCAGGATCGTACAGGCAGCTAGCAGGATGTACCGTGGCAATGCATTTAACCTCGTGCCCGTTAAAATTCAGGATATGCACTTTATTGCGCAATTCGTGTATGCCGGCATTAGACTTGAGAATTGCCTGGGCCGCTGTCCGGCCCAGCAAACAAATAATTTCCGGCTTAATTAACTCTATTTGCCGGGTAATGATCGGCAGGCAGGCGTTCATTTCCTCAGCAGACGGTGGACGGTCATTGCCACGTAGGGTCGGCTGGTCAGGATTTTTCATTGGGTGGCACTTTACCACATTTCCGATGTAAACTTCATCCCGCTGCAGGTTTATCGTGGTTTCTATCGCTTTGGTCAGAAGCTGTCCAGCTTTACCGATAAAAGGCCGGCCGGTAGCGTCCTCATCAAAGCCCGGTCCCTCACCAATGAACATCAAACGGGTGTTAGCATTACCTTCACCGAAAACAAGTTTATTCCTGGTACGCCCCAACAGGCAATTCTGGCAATTAGCGAATTGCTGATGTAATTGCTCGATTTCCTTGCTCTTGTCCAGGCCAGCAGAGGTTATTTTCATTTTAGGATTATCAGGTCTGGCTGTCCTGGGGACTGATTTTAAACCCTTTCTTTGCTCCTGTTCCAGATAAGCTTTAAAATCCCTAATCACCTGCTGCAGATCATTATCCATATTCCACCTTAAATAACAAAGCCCCCTTAGACGGGGATTCGTTTAAATTAACCTGATATTTTCACTTTATATTTACGCTTTCCTTAGAACTTCACGCTGATCCCGATCCTGTGCGTAGAACCCAGCTCGCCGAAATACAGCCATGAATAATCAAATTGCATATTAACTTTCAGTATTTCATCCAGCATATTTTCGTTAATACTTATCCCGGCAGTCATACCGCTGGAATTCCCAAGGGAACCCACATCTTCAAACCCGGCCCGTAAGGCAAACAATTTATTGAACTGGTACTCTGCCCCAGCATGAAGCTTCATTTCCCGGTCATTAGGCAGGTCAATATCTCCGGCTAAAAGCAGTTTATTTTCTAAGGTTCTCCACGCCAATCCGGCTTTTACATTAGTAGGCAGTTTTTCACTGGTATCCACGGCTTTCATCTTCGGCCCCAGGTTTTGGATCATGATACCCGCGCTTAAATTCAGCGGCAATTTCTGCAGCGCGCCCAGGTCCAGGGCATAACCAGAACCTTTATCATTGTCCAGGGTCATTTGAATGCCTTTAATGGTCGCGCCGACGCTGATCGTGTCCATTAATTTCCAGGCCAGGGAAACACTTTCATAATAATCCGCTACTTTGGCTTTGCCATCGCTTATCCCGGCCACAGTACGGCGGTCTATATCAGTTGTCCCGAAATAAACAATATTCAATCCATAAGCAAATAACGGCCCTGCCGGTGATGCAAAGGCGATAGTTTCATGATTGATCTTTTCCAGCCAGGCTGTATGCACGAAACTAAATTCCTTTGTTTTTAGCTGAACCAACCCTGCCGGATTCCAATAGAGAGAATTGATATCATCAGCGACTGCTACATATGCCCCGCCCATACCTACCGGCCTGACCCCAGGCTCTATTTTCAGGAACGAGGCGGTAGTCGTGCCAGTCTGGCTATTGGCAGCATACAATAAAGATGGCAGATAGCAGATGGCGGATAGCAGTAGAATAATTAGTATGGTTTTTTTCTTGCCCAAGTTCATACCTCTATTTAGAAATGATCAGTTTTTTCGTAGCCGTCCTGGTATTACCATTCGAATATTCAGCGGTTATCTTATACAAATATAATTCATCTGCCAATACTTCACCATCGTTATTAACGCCTCTCCAGGTTACTCTTTTATCTCCTGACCCGCTGTCATAAATGACTTTTGACCAGATCTTTTCTCCCAAAACCGTATATACCTCAATAGTCACGGTAGCCGTGCCAGACAGGGAATAAGCAAAAGTGGCATTGCGTCCTTTAATCGGATTCGGATATACGAACACAGATTCTTTAAAATCCTGTTCCTCGACGCTAGTATTTAAGCTAAAAGTATACGTTGCCTGAGAACCAACATTGCCGACCAGATCCCGGGGCGTGATCCGCATCGTATAGGTACCGTTAGTCTCTTGTGCCGCAATGGTTAAGGTAATAGTATCACTGCCATTGTTGGTTTGCGTACCGGAAACAATACTGCCGCTGGGATCGGTAAGAGTAATAGTTGAATTTACCAGGTCAACACCGGAACCACCGGTATTATCCTGGATAATGGCGCTGATCTGGGTAAAAGAACTGGTAAGGATAGTAGCATTAGCCGGAGTAACTGAAGTCACTGTCGGCGCGGTGGAATCAGTAGCGATCTGGATAGCAGTTTTATCAATGGAAACAGTAGTCCTGAAAAGATTGTCTGTACCGGAGGTGTTAAAGAATTTATTCCCTTCAGCATCAGTAGCTGTTATCACCACAAAATATACTCCTTTATTCATGGCGACACCACCTTCATCATTACCATCCCAGGTAATTTCCTGTTCTCCCGATGATTGCTGGAAAAAAGTAAAAGTTTTGACTAAATTAGCCGCCGGGCTGGGGACCGCTTCACCAGTGGTCGCATCAGTCGTAAAAGTTGTCCCGGATTTACAAATCTTGATCTTGACATTAGCAGTTTCGTTCAAAGTATATTTAATGCTAGCCAGGGAATTACTGGCAGTAATACCGGTAGTAGTAATATCCACGATCCTTTTATCCAAGGCAAAAGTCCAACCCTGGCTTTCAGCCGTATCGCGGTCAGCGGCTCCGGTATGGTCAAAATAAGCGTCAATGGCAAAACGATAGATGCCTGAAGGCACTAATTTAATGTTTTCGTCTGTCCCATCCCAGGTTTGGTATTCCCGGAAATTGCGGTCCTGCCCTTCGCTGTTGCGTGGCGAAAAATAAGTGAATCTCTTGACCAGAGTATCGTCCGCGGTCGTTACGGTGCCGTTGGTATTATAGATAGTGATAGTCGTCCAGGCGTCTTGGGTTAGCTGGTAAGAAAAATTGATCGGCAAGCTATGGGCTATGGTGGTAGTTCCAAAGTCAGTAAAAGTTTGGACTACGTCATTAACGTGGACAGCGTGCACAGTAATAGTGAGCTTTACTTTGGGATGATCAGTACCGGCAAAATCAGTAGCCCATACTTCAACTGTATAAGAACCATTATGCTTGGTATATTGGGTGGTGTTGAACCAGCGGCCATCCCAGGTTATCTGGCCGGTATTTATTCCGCCGCTGCCAGCCGATATCTCCTGCGTTTCCTTGTAGATTGAAGCTTCGGTAAAATTATCTATTATATCATAATTGATCTTAGAGGCTACAAACCTGTTACCAGATTGGTCAACATCACTAATAGTATAAGTAATAACTGTTCCCGTGGAAGGGTTGGCTAAAGTACTGGTTTCATAATTGATAGTAGTTTCTGTCGCGGCAAGGGAAAGATAATATCCAGAATCAGCTTCCGGATAATCACTGGTGGCAGAACTGACCGTAGTAGCAGGACTGCTTTCCCCGGTACCGTCATTTCCGGTGACGAAATAATAATATGTGGTCCCGTCACTTACCGAAGTATCAATATAGTTTGTGCTGGTGATCCCAAAAGTAACGGTTTGAGCGTAGGCTCCATACGTACCAGCGCCCACAGGAGGGTTTGTCGGAATGGTAGTAGAATCAGCTTCGACGCGGTATATAGTATAGGTTACTGTCCCTACTCCCCCGGTACTGGCGGTCCAGGCTAGCCTGATCGGGCCGCCAAAATTAACCGCGGTAAAACCAGTAGGCGCGTTAGGTGCAGCCAGTGACGGAGACACTAAAAATAAAATACTTACCGCTGTGATCAGAGTAAGTATTATTAATTTCAGCTTATTCATTAATGAATTCTCCGGATGAAGAGAAATGTTTAGTTTCCTTTATTTAACATAATGATTTTATCTTGTCAAGAATTTCTTTTGCTACTTTTTCTTTTGGCAATACAGGGAGCGCTTGCCGGCCGTTCTTACCCCAGAGCAAGAACACTTTATTAGTATCTTTATTAAAACCATCTTCTATTTTGTTGGCTATGATCAAGTCCAGGTTCTTAGCGTGCAATTTTCTCCTGGCATTAGCCAGTAAATTGCTGCTTTCAGCGGCAAAACCGACCAGTAATTTGTTCTTTTTGCGTTTTCCCAGTTCCTGTAAAATATCTGGATTTCCGATCAATTCCAAGTTTAATTTATTTTTTTTCTTTATTTTGCCCGGCACTAAACTCTTTGGCCGGAAATCACCCACCGCGCTGGCGGCAATAATAATATCCGCCTCCTGGAAATGGGCCAGTACCTGTTCATACATTTCCAGCGCTGTTTGGACCTGATGGACCGTAGCTTCTTTGGGCGGTACCAGAATAGTCGGGCCTGTGACCAGGATCACTTCAGCCCCCCGCTTGGCTGCTTCCCTGGCCAGGGCATAGCCCATTTTGCCACTGGACCGGTTGGAAATAAAGCGGATAGCGTCCAAGGGTTCCTGGGTAGGACCAGCGGTGATCAAGATGGTTTTGTCCTGGAAATCAGCATGTGGTATGAGGACGGACCGGATAGCGGCTAATATTTTTTCTTCACCGGCTAAACGACCGACCCCTTCATCGCCGCAAGCTAGCCTTCCGGATTCCGGTTCGATAATGGTTATTTTCCTTTTAGCCAGTTTCCGGATATTTTCCTGCACCAGCTGGTTATCGTACATGTTTTTGTTCATCGCCGGGCAGATCATGATAGGCGCTTTGGTCGCTAACACCAGAGTGCTTAGGAAATCATCCGCAATACCAGCGGCGCATTTGTCGATAAAATTTGCCGTAGCCGGGGCAATTAGCACCAAGTCGGCTTTTTTGGCCAGGGCTATATGCTCGATCTCCCATTGCTTTGGCGTCATGACCATATCCGTGATCACCTGATTGGCAGTTAAAGATTGGAAAGTTAATGGAGTGACAAACTCCTGCGCCATCCTGGTCATTACAACAGTGACATTAGCCTGCTCCTTTTTGAGCCGGCTGACTATATAGGCTGCTTTATACGCGGCGATGCCGCCGGTTATCCCGACGACTATCTCCTTGCCTTTAAGCATTGTTTATTCCTTTTCGGCTTTCTCTTCTGCTTTCTCTTCTGCCAATTCTTCGGCATCTGCTTTATCTTTTTTCTTATTAGCTTTAATGAGAACTTTATTCATAGCTTCGATCGATATTTTGCCCAGGCTGGCGCTGTTATCTTTATCTAACTGTTTCATTTTTTTGGCTTCCTCAGATGAGGCCAGCACCACTTTGTATTTGTTACCAACTATATTCTGCTGTACCGGCTGTTCCAACACTTCACTGTGCTTCTGCTCAGTCACGTTTTCACACTCCTTTTCTTTTTTTGTTACCTGTTCCTCTTATTTGCTTCTGTACAATGGTTTGCAGGTTCTTTACTGTCTTAACCAGATCCTTATTAATAATAACCTGGTCGTATTGCGGGATATATTTCATCTCCTCCTCTATTTGTTTCATTCGTTTGGCAATAGTGGCCAGCGAATCCCTTTTGCGCCGTATTAAGCGCTGGCGCAATTCTTCCAGGCTGGGCGGCAAAATAAATATTAAAACAGCCTGGGGAAATTTATCCTTGACTTGCAGCGCTCCCTGCATATCAATATCCAGCAAAACACTTATTCCTTTGTCCAGGTTGTCAGTAATGGGCTTTTTAAGCGTGCCATAGAAATGGCTGTATACTTTGGCCCACTCCAGGAATTCCCCGGCTTTTATTTTCTTCTTGAATTCCGCAGGGCTTAGAAAATGATAATCATATCCATTATTTTCGCCGGGTCTTTTATCCCGCGTAGTGGCGGAAATAGAGAATACCAGTTTAGGTATGCGTTTTACTAACTCTCGGCACAAAGTGGTTTTACCAGTCCCTGAAGGCCCTGACAAGACAATAAGCTTTCCCTTTTTCATATATCCTCTATATCTAAGAAATCAGTGTAATCATTTTACTAACTTTATATTACCCCAAATTCCCATTTCATTTTCTATAATGATCAGCACTCCGTCAAGGCCAGGCAGTGACTTGGCTTTTTCCATGGCTACGGGCAGGTCTGCTTTGGTCCTGACCATATTCCCGACAGTGGAAGCATAGGCATCTGCCAGAGCGGCAGAACGGCTTTTAACCAGACAGGTATCAGCCTTTCCCAAGCTTACCGAGTGCCCGATAGTCCCGCTGGAAGTACAAATTCCAGCAGGCGTTTCTTCCGGACTGACCTCGATCGATAAGCGCCCGCTAAACTTTGAATCTCCGGCATATATCCCGATGATCCTGGGCTTGGTCGAAACCAGGTAAATATCTCCTCCATTTTCAACGATCACTTCGCTGGACAGCCGGAGTAGTGATTCTCCTACCATTTCCGCCAGACATCCGGCTACACTGGCCATCGGTCCTACTTCAGCCTGCTGGCTGGCATAGGCCATCCGCCGCACCACTACCGGCGCTCCTGCGCTCACTTTAATCGGTTTAAAAGTTATTTCAAACAACGGGTTTTCAGTAATATAATTTTCCAGGCCCTGCCTGAGCTGCGTCAATTTTTCCCGGGCTAATGCTTTTATTTCGGCTGTGGCTTTACTCACGCCGACAAACAAGTCGCTCTCTTTGATCGCCAGTTCAAAATATTCTAATTCACTTTTTTTAAACTGGTCGCGGTAAAACCTTTTTTGATACATGTTTTATAACTCGAAAGTGGACTGTTTCTCAGAAGGTTTCTTTTTCAATTCACCTTCCGGCCCGCGTTCTTCCAGGCCAACCTCTTTTTGTATCTGTTCGATCTTTTTTTCCAGTTGGGCCAGGCGCGTATCCATGCTATAGATATGTGAAACCACCTCAATAATCTTCTGCGCCAGGTCATCCATTCGCTCGTGTTCCCGGGAAAATTCTTCTATTTTCTCTTTAAAGGATTTAATATCAGTATCCAGCTCTTTGACCCGATCAGCCATTTTATTCACGGTTTTATCGTTCAACCTGAACTTTTCCAGCTTGGCCTCGATATCGCTGATAAAACCGCTGACCGTGACCTGTTTAGGTTCTTGATTGAAGAACTTCTTAAGCCATTTCATTGGTAGCTATAGCTCCTTTAAAATCAGCTGGCAATTCAGCTTGGAACCGGACATGTTCTTTGGTTGCCGGATGGATAAAGGCCAGGGTTTCCGCGTGTAAAAGCTGGCGGTTGGCCATTCCTGCTGGTTGGTCCTTACCGTATTTCCAGTCACCTACGATCGGATGATCGATGAAGGAGAGATGCACTCGTATTTGATGAGTGCGGCCGGTTTTGGGAAATAATCTGAGTAAAGCCATCTTCGGGTATTGTTTAATTACCTCATACTCAGTTACGGCAGCGCGGCCGGTGGCAGTGGAAATTTTCATTTTAGTGCGGTCGGTCCGACCTCGGCTGATTTTAGCATTGATCACTCCTTTGCGGCTTGACATCCGGCCATGAACGAGAGCGACATAGGTTTTTTTAACCTGTCCGCGGGTAAATTGTCTTGAAAGACATTGGTGGGCAGCATCGTTCTTGGCTACCACCATCACCCCGCTGGTATCTTTGTCCAATCGGTGCACAATTCCCGGACGGATACAACCACCGATCTGGGAAAGGTTCTGGCAGTGTTCTAAAAGAGCGTTAACTAAGGTGCCGGTTTTTATTTTACCTACAGGGTGGACCATCATTCCGGCAGGCTTATTGATCACTATTAAGCTATTATCTTCATACAAGATCAGTAATGGTATATTTTCAGCCACTAGCGTTAATTCCCTGGGTTCGGGAATAGTCACTTGGAAAACTTCCCCGGCACTGGTTTTATAACCGGTTTTGCTTATCACTTTCTTGCCAGGCGCTATTCGCCAAACTCCCTGGCCACGAATGATTTTCTGAACTAAAGCCCGGGATAAGGATAGTTTTTCCGCCAACAGTACATCCAAACGGTCGTTACCGCTGGCAGTAATTTCTATTATTTGCTCTTTTGTTTTTTCCATTTTATTGTATATATAATCCCTACTGTAACCAGGATCGTTACGCTGAATATCTGATACAAGGTAAAGCCATACCAGATCACCGGATTATCGTCACGATAGAATTCAATGATAAACCTGACCGCCGGATAAAGGACAAAATATAGCAGGAAAACCTGTCCCGGAAACTCCCGCTTTTTGGCGACATTAACTAAAATAAGAAAGATAAGGAAATCAGCCAGGGATTCATATATCTGGGTAGGATGTAGCGGAACGCCAGTTGGAGCCAGGGCTTGGGGATTCTCAAAATGCACAGCCCAGGACGCGGTACATACCTTGCCATAACAACAACCGGCAAAAAAACAGCCGATCCTACCGATTGCTTGTCCTAAAGCCAAATATGGTACGACCATATCCCCGATGTTCCAGACTGACAATTTCCTATGCCGCACATATATTACACCGCCCAGGACACCGCCGGCCAAACCGCCGAAAAAGCTCATTCCGCCTTCCCATATCTTCAGTACGCGCAAAGGGTCCAGGCGATAATATGAAAAATTGGTCAATACTTCCAAGCCCCTGGCCCCGATCAGCGCGGTGATCAATATCCAAAAGCTCAGATCGAAAACAAAGTCACGGTCCACACCATATTCCTGGGCTCTCGTACTAGCTAGGATTATAGCCGCTAAAAATCCCAAGGCCACTAGTAATCCATATGTATGAATAACCAGCGGACCCAATTTTAGAAAAATAGGATACACTTTTACTTCTTCCCTTCTTCTTTTATTACTTGCGGGTTTTTTTCCTTTTTAAAAAACAAGTGGATGAATAGCAACACCATACCGATACTGATAGCCGAATCAGCTATATTAAATACCGGCCAGACCTGGAAATCGATGAAATCAACCACATAACCCAATCTCATCCGGTCGATAAGGTTGCTGATCGC
>JAQUQP010000030.1 GCA_028716025.1 bacterium
TGGTGACAATGTGATGGTGGATGTAGAGTTGATCACGCCGATAGCGATGGAGAAGGAACTACGGTTCGCTATCCGTGAAGGCGGCCATACGGTCGGGGCCGGCGTCGTCTCGGAAATAATTGAGTAATACAAAAAAGCAGTGTAAAGTTGAAAGTTATAAGTGAAAAGTATAGGTTTTATCCTAAACTTAACACTTGAAACTTAACACTTATAACTGTATTTCTAAGGAGTTTTAAATGGCTAACCAGGATCTATCAATAGTAACACTTGCATGCAGCAAGTGTAAAAGAAGAAATTATTCTTTAACGAAAAACAAAAAGAAACATCCAGATAAGCTGGAGATAAAAAAGTTTTGTAAATTCTGCCGTGCTCACACTATGCACAAGGAAACTAAATAAGCTAAATGCAGGATGCTGGCAGCTGGAAGAAAAACACATTTGGCTTTCAGCATTGAGCGTTCATCCAAATGGGGGTGTCCGTTAATGGCTAAACGACCGGTCTCCAAAACCGGAACTGTAGGTTCGACTCCTGCCACCCCCGTTTTAATAAGATTGCAGAAAACCAGCATTGAAAGATGCTGGTTTCTTGTTAAAAGAGGTAATAGTGTTTGATCCCAGGATAACCACAGTATCAATTTTCATCGCTGCCTACGTAAGTTTTATTTTTTTTACTAATAAAAGAACGTTAATAGCGATAGTGGGAGCATTACTGCTCATATTATTGGGAGCGATTTCCTGGCAAGATGCTTTTTCAGCCATTAACTGGAATATTATGGGCATCTTTGTGGGGATGCTGATTGTGGCTGATATTTTTATGGATAGCCGCGTACCGGCCCGTTTTGCGGAAATTATTGTTGATAAAGCTCCAAATACAGCTTGGGCGATATTATTTCTATGCGCCTTAACCGGTTTTATCTCTGCTTTTGTAGAAAATGTTGCTACCGTGTTGATCGTGGCGCCTGTAGCCTTGTCATTGGCAAAAAAATTAAAATTCAATCCGGTTAACATGATGATCGCAATAGCTATTTCCAGCAATTTGCAGGGTACCGCGACCTTGATCGGTGATCCGCCAAGTATGCTGTTGGGTGGATTTGCTAAGATGTCTTTTAGTGATTTCTTTTTTTATAAGGGTCGGCCAAGTATTTTCTTTGCCGTAGAACTTGGGGCGCTGGCTTCATTTATTGTTTTATATCTTATTTTTAGAAAACATAAAGAAAAAAACAAAGCTATTGAGATAGAGAAAGTCAGGTCCTGGGTACCTACAGGAATACTGGTAATCCTTATTATTCTATTAGCGGCGTCATCCTTTTTTGATGCTAATTTTTCGTATTTAGCCGGGATATTGTGTATGGCGGCCGGAGTTATAGCTATTCTATGGAAAAAGATCATAGATAAAGGGGATATTATAAAAAGTATCCGGTCTTTGGATTGGGATACTACTATTTTCTTAGTGGGAGTTTTCATACTGGTTGGAAGTCTTACAGTCAATGGTTGGATAGATGTCATTTCTAATTTTCTTTCCGGCTTGATAGGTTCAAACATATTCTGGGGCTATACTTTGATCGTATTTTTATCTGTTTTCCTTTCCGCTTTCATTGATAATGTCCCATTCCTGGCAGCGATGCTCCCGGTGGCTGTCTCCGTGTCCGCAAAACTGGGTATAAATCCGTCATTATTCCTTTTCGGTTTATTGATTGGGACAAGTCTGGGGGGGAATATTACTCCTATTGGAGCTTCTGCCAATATCGTAGCTTGCAGTTTGCTGAAAAAAGAAGGGCATGAAGTTACTTTTAAAAAATTTGCAAAAATAGGATTGCCATTCACGCTAACAGCGGTGACAGCAGCGTATTTGTTTGTCTGGTTTATCTGGAGTAAATAAAAGCAAAATATATAGAAAGACCTTGACAACTTGTAAATTTGTGTTATATTTTAATTGGAAATCCAAATTTATTTTATAAAGAGGTGCAGAACGGTAATTAGCCACGAGAAAATTACCGAGGAGACACACGTAATGAGGCCTCTTGGCTGGGACAACCACGCAGGATACAGGCAAAAAAAATTAGGCGAAATGTTGATCGATGCATCGTTGATCGATGAGGGGCAACTAAAGACAGCTTTAACCAAGCAGCAGAGGTCTAGTAAAAAGTTGGGAGAGATTTTAGTTAATCTTGGGTACACTAATGAAGAATTAGTGTTAAACCTTTTAGGAAAACAGCTTGATTCTCCTTATATCAGAATAGATGAGACAGAGCGGATCGATAATACGATTATCCATAGGATACCGGGAAACCTGGCTGAACGTAATTTAGTCTTGCCGGTAAAAGTGGAAGATGATACGCTTTGGGTAGCAATGAGTGACCCGGCTAACCAGTTCCTGAAAAAGGTACTGGCTCTTTTGACCGGGTATCATATTAAATCTTATATTGCCAGCCCTAAAGAACTGAAGCAGGCTATTGCCCGCTATTATTCCCAGGAAGGCCGGTTTGAAAAGGCTCTTAATAACACTCCGCTGCACAGCTATTTTCTGCCATTGAAACAATTGGGTTTTACTCCGCGGCAATTACAGGTTTTTGATAAATACCTGGAAATACAAAAGGGTTGTCTCCTGATCATCGGTCCGGAAGATAGCGGCAAAAAAACCACGGTATATGCCAGTCTCCGGCAGCTGAATTTTCCTGATAATGACATCGCGTCAATTGAAAGGAAGATGGATTACAAGCTGGATTGTGTGAACCAATTGGAAATTTCCGGAACCAGTGAACAGGACATGGTCAGGATGATCGATAGTGTTAACCAGTTTAATCCAAATATACTGGCAGTGGAGAATATCCAGGGGATTGAGAGCTGGAATGGTATTGGCCGGATGGCAGAAAAAGGTAATCTGGTCATTGGAACGATCAATACGGACCAAAGCATGATTGATTTTCTTGCAGATTTCCAGGACAAAAGGACTAGTCACTACTCAGTTATTGAGAACTTAACCCTGTTGACTGAGCAAAAACTGGTCAGGGCTATCTGCCCTTATTGCCGGGCTCCTTATCAAATAACCGGAAGAACAGCCAGAAAAATGGGTTTAAAAGTTAAAGGAACAGCTATCAATATATATAAAGGTAAGGGCTGCAACGTGTGTAATTATACCGGATATTATGGCCAAACAGCTTGTTATGAACTTGTACCTATAAACAATACTATAAAGGATTTGATGATGCAGAATGCCAGTAAAGTAAAATTTAAAAAAGCGATACAGAAAGAAATGACCTATAGTTTCAATGATATACTGCAGGAAAAACTGCTGAAAGGACAGATCTCGGCCGAAGACTATCTTCAGGTTATAGGTAAGAATATCAACCAGTTCAAGGAACTCGGGACCGTCCAGGTAATGGATACTTTCTGGAACTTGTTTGAAAAATCTGGGTCGGTCAATGCTTACTTGGAATACCGCAAAAAAAATTAGGTAGAAAAAAGTACTTGACAAAACCTTGTTTTGTGATATATTATTAGTAAGCATAAAAACAATAATTGACAATTTAACCGAAAAGGCAAACCCGTCGTAAGGCGGGGGCGCAAAGCCACGGGACCAGTGGAATACCTATAAGCAAATGAAGGTTAGCCGGGCTGCCGAGTTAAGATTTACCAACTCGGATTTTTGTTTTACCGGAGCACCCGGTAAATAAAAATAAAAAAGCCACGAAAGTCACGGATGTGCTTTTGGGGCAAAAAAAACAAGGAGGAAGCACATGAAGAAATTGTTAGTGTTAGTAGTTGCAGTGTTAGCATTAGCCGGCTTAGCTTCGATGGCTTATGCTGATACAATCATCTTTCAGGACAGCTGGGCTTATGCCTTTGCTACCTGGCAGGGGTCTAACCAGGCTACATATCCGGCCAATCCCCATGCGATCGTAGACACAGTTGTATTGTCCCCGTTCACAGGAGAAACTGGAAATTATGTAGGCAGAATGATTTATGATAAGACCCAGGAATCATGGTCAGGTCATTTGACCGCGGCTTCACCCGGAGCGAATCTCTCTGGCGTAACCAGACTGCAATTTAAAGTCAGAAGCGATGATACCATGCCTATTCCGGTAGTCATCAATAAAGTTGTGGTAAATGATTCTAATAATGCTGCCTTGACCATTAAGGCCGGTTTCGAAGCGCCGCTTGGTACCTGGTCAACAGTGCAGAGTGATGCCGGAGCTTTTGATGGCCGGAATATGGCCGCCGTCACCATGCCATTTGGTTTTTATATGGTTGATGCTGATAATGCTGGCATTACCGGTAACTGCATTTTCTATTTTGATGATGTGAAATTTGTCGGTGGCAGCACTGGTACTGTACGTGTAACTTTGACCTCTGGTGTAGTCGGTGTACAGATCGAACAGTCTGTGAACTTTGACTTGATCGGCGGGATCACCACAAATACCAGCTACAATTCAGCTGATATCGGCGATGATACACAGAATCATTTCATCGTTACTAACAAAGGTACCGATCCTTGCTACTACAGAGTGTACCTGATCAACCCCGGCGGATGGACAGCTGTAACTCCTTCTGCGGCAGCTGATACTCTTAGCTTGACCGTAACTGATACGTATGCTCTATATGGTCAGTTTGCTCAGACCGGCACCAGCTTAGCAGGCAACATGGCCAGCTATGCGGCCGTTGATGGTATTACTACCACAGCTAAAGCAGCCGCTGCTGGTATCCTGGACTTCTCAGGAGCAGGCGATGGTTATAACGTAGCCGCGAACGCAGCCAGGAATCTCTGGATCGCTTTGCATACACCTCCGACAACTAGCGTAGGTGCAACACAGCAGATCACGGTTGTCGTAAGCGCAGTAAAACTGTAATAATATATACACAAGTGTGCGGGCTGCGAAGCCCGCACACTTGATCAATACAAGGGATTGAAGGGGGAAGGAATGCAGTATAAGAACAGTCAAACAAAGCAAAAAAAGAGAAATATCATAAACATATTCGGGATGGCTTTTATTACTTTGTTTATGTTCTTATCTGTTTCTGTAAGTATGGCCGCTAGTCTGACGTCAACGCCACCTGATTTTACTCTGACTGATCTTAGGCTTGGCTATTCCTACCGGGTAGAAGATCTTATTGCCACTAAAGTTAAATTCACATTTAGCAGCGTTACCAGTGGCGACACTTTGGTCGTAGGCTCCACTGTCGATGGTTTTAATTTACCCACAGGCTATGAATATTTACCATCTGATTTTTCAGTTACTGTTGATCCTAGCTCTACCACACTGACTACCAATGGCAGCCAGGAAGTTTCTGTTACTATTAGCGTTCCTCTTAATACGTCATATTTGGGCAAAAAATATTTCTTCGGTCTGGAAGGCCGAACATCCTTGGGCTCTGGATTGGCCAGCGCGGTTACCACGGTCAAAGTAAATATGGGAACCCAATATATAGGTTATGGAGTGACTGGATACGATGCCTTGAGCACGATCGGCCTAGTTGGCAATAAAGCTTATGTGACAGCTAATGTGGCTAGCTTAACAGCGCCCACCTTGAAATTATATTATCGTAAAGCCGGGGATACTACCTGGACTACAGTAGCTACAGCAATAACCGCCGCAAAGAGTAACGGTTCTACAGATTATACCTTTGAAATTCCGGCCAGTGTAGTAACAACCGCTGGTTTCCAATATATAATTGAATCCCAGGCTGGTACTGATTATGCTTATTCTCCAGAACAAACCAGGACTGAGTTTACCGATACAGCTAAGCAAAAATATCACTCAGTAGCAGTAACCAGAACAACTACCGGAACGATCGCTACGACTGGCACTACGCTAACAGTAAACGATGGCAATCCGAATGATGGTGCTATAAAGATCGTCGCTCCCAGCAGAGCTGTTGCTTCCAACCTGGATATTGCTTTGGAACAAATAGATGAAAATTCTCCTACTTGCCCGGCCGCACCAAGTTTCTCTTTATCGGAAAAACCGGCCATGATCTTTAAATTGACTCCTAATGGCACAATCTTTTTGAAAAACATAGATCTTACTTTATTGTATTTTGATAATGACAGCAATGGTATTGTTGATGGATTACAAGATCTTGATGGCAACGTCACAATAGAAGAAACTAAACTTAAGATGTTCTGGTGGGATGGGTTTAAGTGGAGATTGGTTAATGGAACCCAAACCCAGGATGTTGCCGCCAATACGATCACTGTGAAAACTAATCATTTCTCTTACTATGCCTTATTCCCGGTCAATTCACTAAGTCCTGAGGATTACCGGCCAGCCAAGAAAATTATTACTCCTAATGGCGATGGCATAAATGACGAAGCGGATTTCAGCGGTTTAGCTGAAGAAATAAAGATATTCGATATTACCGGAAGAAAGATCCGGTCCGTATCTGCCGGCACCGGTCAATGGGATGGCAAAGATGATGACGGCAGTGTAGTCGAGAGCGGAGTCTATATCTACCAGTATAAAGTGGATGGGACTCTAGTAAGCGGCGTTATCGCCGTGGCGAAGTAAGGGGGGATGACGATGAAGAGGAACCTGATAATCACACTAACAGTAATAGCGATAGTGCTTAATATACAAATTGCCCAAGCTGCGTTTAAAGACTGTGGTTGGGGGACCAGACCTGCTGGCATGGGGGGAGCATTTGTTGGGGTAGCGAACGATAGTAATGCTCCCCTGTGGAATCCCGCGGGTATCGCCCAAATGAAAAATGCGGAAGGTAGTTTCATGTATTCAACCTATTATAATGGTTTAGATCTGAAAGCAGGCTCTGACAGTGTTGGCTTGGGATTTAATTACCTCTCATTTGTCTATCCCAAGAGCACTATTGGCGCCTTCGGACTAAGCTGGGCCAATTTTACCGCTACGGATCTCTATAAAGAAGATACTTATACTTTGACCTACGCTAAAAAAATTAATGACTGGTTACCGAACCTGCCTCCGATAATTTATGTGGGATTGAACCTGAAATCGATAGGGCATTCTTATACTCTAGATGATTATGCTAAGGATGACCCGGTTTTTGTGCAGGGTGGGACCTCTAAGAGTGCTTTTACCGTGGATCTCGGCGCGTTAGTAAAACCCTGGGATAGATTAGCTATAGGCCTAGCGGCTAAGAATCTGACCCAGCCGGATGTTGGCTTGAAAGATGAAGACAAGGTGCCTATGGAGATAAAATTGGGTGCAGCCTACAGATATACGCTCATTACCCCGGCTGTCGACATGACCATGCGGGATGGCGTAACCACAATGCATATCGGTGTTGAAAGCTATCTAATGAATAAAGCTCTGGGATTAAGAGCTGGCTGGAATTCTACTGAAATGACCTTTGGATTCTCATTTAACGGTATTCGTTCAGAAAATTTTGGTTTGAACCTTGATTATTCCTTTATTATGCCGATGCAGATTGAAGATTCTTCCGGCAGCCACAGGATATCAATGGGTGTATGGTTCTAAGTACAACCATAATATAAATAAAATAAAGGAGACCTTACGGTAAGGTCTCCTTATTTTTTAGGAGGGAAAAATGAAAAAGTTCACAGTATTGGTATTATCATGGTGCTTGACCACACTGGCAGTTCCCTTATTTGCCGCCGGACTCACGGCAAATTTTGGAGAAGTCTTGATTGAAGACCTGAAAATAGGATATCCATTTAGTACCAGGGATAAGGCGAATCTTCCTTATATTATTACCAATGTCGGTTATAAAACCATTGATATCAAAGTAGAAGTTGTTGTTCCGTCGGCCCAGGAACTTAAAAAAGGATATGAACCCATACCTGATCCTGCCTGGATAAAATTAGAACGAAATTTCTTCTCTTTGAAACCCAATGAACAAGGTTCTACGGATTTGGTTTTTAATATCCCGAATGATGAGAGGCTCTTAGGAAGAAAATTTGATGCCATTGTGTATCCCTACACCTTTGAAGGGATATTAAAGATCGGGGTTAATAGCCACGTTCTCTTCACTATTGATAAGGAGAAGGGACCGTATCCTATATATCTCGATGCTAAGCCTTTCAAGGAAAAAGTTGCGTTTGAACTATCTCCACTGGAGATGTTCGTAAAAAATATACCTGTAGGAAAAAAAGTTGACCTGAAAAAGCATTCTAAAACGGTTTTAAAAATAACTAATACTACGGACCAGGAATGCCGTTTCTACCTGAATTCGATTAAGGTAAAAGAATCCAGCGTAAGTTTAAAAGAAGGATACCAAGATACGCCAGACGCCAATATAGTTTCTTTTGACGAGAAATGGGTTAAGATAAAACCTAAAGAGACAAAAGAAGTGAAATTATACCTGACCTTTCCAGCTGGTAATGAATACACTGGGAAAGATTATATGTTCATTTTGCCAGTGGTGACCGGGGAACAGGATGCGCCTCTAATCCGTTATGCCTACTTATACGTGACTACAAAAAAATAGTACACTGGTGACGCAAAGAAAGAAGAATATTGACGCCAGGAGAAAAAAAGAGTATAAGGTAATGAGAAGAGAGGGATAATGAAAACATGTTTGATCAAGATATCAAGCCTGATTTTATTGGCGCTTAGTTGTTCGAGTAACATATGGGCAGCGGCTTTAACCGTAAATTATTCAGATATTGTCTTGGAAAATCTGCAGCCCGGTGTCCCGGTTAGTTTATTACAGCGGACTGGTGGTGCTTTAGGGGTTAACAATATTGATTCCTTGGGCGCTAATGTATTTTTCGATATTTTAGTTCCTAGTAAAAACCAACTAATGGAAGGCTACGAACCTATTCCAGATATTAAGTGGATAAAACTGGAGCGTTTTAACAGTTGGATCAAGGCTAACCAAACTGATAATTTTGATCTAGTTGTGTATGTGCCTTATGACCAAAAGTTATTTGGCAAGAAATACCAGGCTACCCTCATGGTCTATGCTCTAGAGGGGATAGGGATGTTGAAATCAAATATTAAAACCAAGATACTACTTTCCTTTACTACGGAACGATATAAGTATGAAGCCCTGGATCAAAAGATCAGTGAAGACCAGACCAATAATAAGATCATTATGATCTATCCGAAAATAACCTCGGTAGATGAGGTGAACCTAAAGAAAAAACTGGATTTTTCCAGACTGGTGGTCACCAATAATAGTACCGAAAAAATGGCTCTTACCTTATATGCCATAGCTTTAGGCAATATCCCGGCAGAAGTTGGTCTAATAAGTTTTAGGAATCCCAACCTTGAACTGAATAATAAAGAGTCAAGAAGCATTGATCTCAGTATAGACTTTCCTTTATTGAAACTCAGGAAAAGCCAGCCCATGATGATCTTTATTGGGGTCAAAGATACAAAAAATCCTCATGAATTAGGGCAATTTGGCCTTTTAAAGCTGCAATTTGACTGAAGATATTAGTGTCGAAAGTGGTTGACATTTGCTGGTTTTATGCTATATTTATTTTATAGAGAAGCTACGGACTTCGGGTTACAAAGCTGTTTGGTTATGGCTTCTGTAACCTATTTTATTTATAAGTGGAGTAGTATAATTATGTCTTTAAGTAGAATAAAGAGAATTATCCTGATCTTGACGAATATTTTTCTGTTAGTATATCCACTAGCGAATATTTGGGCGGCTGGTACGGTATATACGTTTTCGGAAGGTTTTGAATCGACTGACCATAAAGGGGCTGGCACTACTGCTGATTGGAATACTACCAACAAAGTGCTCCAATTACCAGGTGCCGGTGCCAGCGGCAACACCAAGCAGATTAATGGCAGTATTACGGCTATGGGAGCTAATCTCTATTATGCCTGGATCGATTTCCGGGGTGGTATAGGAGATGATAAAGGACATATTTATCTACGGATGTTTGATAAAGCGGGGACTATCCAGGGGGCCAGTGACGTTCAGGTGGACAGTGTCTATAGCGGCAGCTATATTAGCGATAGTTTCTTTGCTACCTATGTGAAAGTGATTAATGACGGTGTTTTTGTTTATGTTTATTGGATAAAAGACAATAAACTTTTCTTGCAAAAGTTCAATTCCAGCGCTAGCCGCCAATGGAATAGCGGGGATTTTCAGGTCAATGATCCTGATATAGGCGTAACTGATTATAATTACGGGTATGTTACCGGGCTGGTTAACAATGACGGTACTTTATCATTCATTTGGGATAGCGGTAGTGGTGTTTATATGCAAAGAGTGGATCCCACCGGGACAGGTGTTCGGATCGGGGATTCTATCCGGCTCCTGGGTTCAGCTACTGAACCAGCTTATGTGGATTTAACTGCTGCCGGCAATGATAGTTCGAATAATTACTATCTTATTTATTCCAGTTATAATTATACCAATTCTAAGAAAGAGCTTTTTCTGGATAAATTTGATGCTAGCGGAGTCGAAGCTTGGAGCGGAAGTCGCGTCACTATTGCGTCGGCTAGCACTATTAATGGGACAGATATAGCTACCGATGCCTCAGGCAATAGCTATATAGTCTGGAGCCAGACAGATTATTCTTCCCTGACCGGACAGGATGTTTATATTACCGCTATTAATGCCAGCGGCTCTGTCATTAGCGGCTGGACCGCCAAAAAAGTCTATACCGACACTAATTATAATGACCAAAGTAATCCGCGGGTTAAGCTTGATTCTACCAATGCCCCTAATGTTCTTTGGGAAGACACTCGGACTACCGGCAAATTGGACTTGTATGCCCAGCGTTATAACACTAGTGGCACTGCCCAGTGGGCATCAACTGGGGTGAAGGTGAATATCGGGGATAATCCTTCAGCTAACGCTTTGTATTATACAGGATACGATTCGAATTTTGTGATCGATACTGCCGGAGCTGATAACAGTTTATATGTTGCCTGGTACGCGTACCGCAGTTCTGATTATGATGTTTTCAGTCAAAAGGTAACTGCTGCCGGAGCGAATAGTGCCAGCGACTGGACTATTACCCAGGTAGAGGCAGGAGGAGGCTATTTGACCTCCGAAGTTATGGCAGTTTCTGATGACGTTCTGTATCCCAACAGCACTCCCGTCCTTTCAGCCAAAATATATGGTAGTTATTATGCCAACGGACAAACGATCAAGTTGTACTTATCCAATGATGGTACAACATATGAAAGCGTGACTAGCGGTGTCAATCATACGTTCAACAACGCCAGTGGTACCAGCCTCTACTGGAAAGCAGAACTTTCTTCAACTAATCCTTTTGTTTCCCCGGTTATTTATAGCTTATTGATCGAGTACACAGTGGCAGGCCATGACAGCCCTTACCATAAAATACTATATATTTATGACGACTCTTGGCATTATCAGCCTACAGGCTGGATGGCAGAAAATGATCATACCGATGCTATGCACATGGTTTCAAATAGCCCGGATACTCCGGCACAAGGTTCAGCTTGCGTGAAAATTACTTATGATCCTAACCGCGCGGCTTGGGCCGGATTCTATGTCCAGGCTGACGGTAAATGGAGAGCCGCGGGCGGAAAGGGAATTGACATGAGCAATTATTCCGCCATGATTATCAAAGCCAGGGCAGCTGATAGTAATGCTAATGCTATCCAGGTCCAATTCGGAGTAGGAGGAGATGCCGGGGATACGGTTACTGCCAAAACAAACTGGATGACTTTAACCACTTCCTGGCAGACATTCGCCATTGATCTCAGCAATAAGGATTTGACCAGTGTGAACGGATTGGTTATGGTGAACATGCGGCGAATCCAGAATATAGATCCGGTCATCTACATCGATGATATCCAGTTTATTGGTCCTGGACCGTCGGCAATCACTAATTTAAAAGCTTTACTTGGCAGTACTGCCGGAAGTGTTAATCTGACCTGGACCGCTCCTGCCGGCGATTATCCAAACACAAGTTATATCGTAAAATATTCTCCGGGTTATATCTCTAACCAGACTGATTTTAGTAGTGCAACAACGTATACTCAATCTTGGACGCCAGGCGCGGCGGGAACAGTAGAAACTCATTCCGTAACCGACCTGACTCCCGGTCAAGGTTACTATTTTGCCGTTGCTACCGTAGATAATCAAGGAAATCAATCGGATATGTCTAACGTTTATTATGGCGTTGCCCGGACTTCCGGCATTGGTATTCTGGTAGAAGGTGATGTGATAGACCTTGGTACAATGGGTGCAGGAGGTACCAAGACAGGCGGGCCGATCACCGTCACTAATATCGGTGGGGTACCCATGACCACCTCTTTAAGCGTTACTAATCCACCAGGTTGGGCCGCTGATTCTACTAACACCACTGCGAATCATTACATTTTATTGGGAGCTTTTGGCAGTAGTGAAGGAACTATTTTCTGGACTGTCTCTACGCAGGTGCTGTCTCCGACAATGGTCAGAAGTACTACTACCCGTTTTGCCGGTGACCAAACGGGAGCTAATATCCCTGTTGACGGTGTTAGGAGATTATATATCCGGTTTACGGCGCCACTGACCTTGGATGTAGGTACTTCCCGGCAGGAAATGATCGTTAATGTGACTGCTGGTGCCGTAGATTAACGGAAAATCGTAAGAGTCGGGGAGAGAATAAGAAAACCTTTATTCTGGTAATAAGGTTTTTTTTGTTTTAATAATAATGCTTGACTTTAAAGGATATTTTAGCTATACTTATAATCTCATTTTCAATTGAGGAAAACACAGGGAAAGGTGGAACAGAAAGAAATGAAGACCACGATAGTTAACAAAGATGATATAAGAAAAAAATGGTATCTTATTGATGCCGAAGGTAAAGTTCTGGGACGCGTAGCCTCTGAAGTTGCTTCCCTATTACGCGGTAAAGGTAAGCCCGAATTTTCTCCGCACCAGGATTTAGGGGATGGAGTAGTGATCATTAATGCTGAAAAGGTTATCTTAACCGGTAAAAAACTTATCCAGAAGTTTGATTTCCGTTATTCGGGTTATCCCGGCGGTCAGACTCTTACTCCGTATAGTATCCTGATGAAGAAGAATCCGGAGAAAGCGGTTACTATGGCGGTTAAAGGCATGTTACCGCCGAATAAGCTGCGGGATAAAATGATTAAAAGATTAAAAGTCGTTAAAGGATCAGCAATACCGGCAAATTACCAAAATAGCGAAAAATATGAGATGAGAGGTTAGGTCCATGGCAGAGACGATTCAAACTGTAGGCAGGAGAAAAAACTCTATATCCCGCGCGGCTTTAATTGACGGACAGGGTATTATAACTATTAATGGCGAGACGATTGACGATTATTTTCAAAAAGACGAGAATTTAATAGCGATCGTAATGGAGCCGCTCAAAGTAGTTAAGGCGGTAACTAAGTACGATATTAGTGTACAGGTATATGGCGGAGGCAGTGTCGGACAGGCTGGAGCCGTCAGGCATAGTATTGCCAGAGCTTTGGATAAAACTGATCCCAGTAACCATGGAGCTTTAAAAAAGGGCGGGTTCTTAACTCGTGATCCCAGAGTAGTGGAGCGGAAAAAGCCTGGAAGGCCAAAGGCCAGAAAAAGATTCCAGTTCTCGAAGAGATAGAAACAGTTCATTGTTAATATAAAAATCCCGCTAGCGAATAACTAGCGGGATTTTCTATTTAGTTAGCTTGTTTTATTTAACTTGGTAGCTCTTCAGGACTTTCAAAGTACGTTTTGTTTCGTATTTAATTTGCCCGATACCGGGAGCATACCAACCGTATTCATCGCTTGGTTCATTATCGCGGATTTGGTGAATATAGATCTTGACGCATCTAAAGGTACCTGCTGGCACGGTTATTTCTTCATTAGCGGACAGAATTTCACAATGCATTTTAATGTTTTGATTGATCCAGGCGATCTTAAGCTTGCCTTCCCAGTCCCATTTAGCGTCTTTGACCAACGGGAACATCATGATCGGGATCTCAGGCGTGAAAACTGAATTTGCTTCCGGAGTGAAAGATTTGCTGGCCCCGATCTTTTTCCAGAAAATACCTTTCTCATTTTTCACTACAAAAGCCCTGACAATACCCCGTTTATCTTTTTGTTTCAGGATGCTGCAGGGTACTTTATCATACGTTTCCGGCGGGTCAATAGTAGCTGTTTGGTCAAATACGTCGTTCTTACTTTCATGATCTGTGATCTGGTAGACCCATTGGCTGCCTGTCGTAAGGGGATAGTAGTCATTTTTATCAGCCCCAAAGGCGATTGCACTGATAGCCAGTAAGGCCAAGGTCAAGAGCCATTTTTTAGTAGACAAGAGCGCCTCCTCTGCGGTTTCTTTATATATAAAGTATCACAATTTACCCTGGTGTTTCAAGCTAAATTAAAATCTTTACAAAGGTGTTTTTTTAGACTATAATTATTGTCTATATATACTCTAGCGATACAGATTAGCGGAGGTTGCTCATGGTAAATGTAGGTGTAGTAGGCGCAAAAGGTTTTGCCGGAGAAGAATTGCTTAAATTATTACTTAAGCATCCCCAGGTAAAAATTACTGCTTTAGCCGACAAAATGGACGGGATATCCCAGGATATCACCTCTATTTATCCATATTTAGCTGGCAAGATCGACTTACCCTGCGAAGAGCTGGACGTAGAAAAAGTCGCCAATAAATGCGACCTGGTATTTCTCGCCCTGCCTCACAAAGTCAGCCAGGGGATAGCGGCTGATTTTATCAAGGCCGGAAAAAAAGTGATCGACCTGAGCGCGGATTTCCGGATCAAAGACACAAAAGTATATGAGCAATGGTATGAAACCAAACATTTATATCCTGAACTTCTGGCCCAGGCTGTATACGGTTTGCCGGAATTATACCGGGAGAAGATAAAAAAAGCAAAACTGATCGCTAATCCCGGTTGTTATCCCACCAGCATTATCTTGGGGACTGCTCCCTTGGTCCGGGAACGGCTGGCTGGTACAGAATATATCCTGGCTGACAGTAAGAGCGGTGTCACCGGCGCCGGCCGGGCTTTTGTCCAGAATTTTATCACGGCGGAAGAGAAAAGCGAAAATCTTAAAGCCTACAGTATCGGTATCCATCGCCACACTCCGGAAATAGAGCAGGAATTATCCAATCTGGCAGGTAAAGAGACGATGATCCTTTTTACACCGCATTTGATCCCGATAATGAGAGGGATACTGTCTTCTATTTATATCATGCCTAATAGTAATTTCAATACGACTGAGCTGTTAGAGATCTATAAAGAGTTTTATAAGGGCGAGCCGTTCGTACGCATCTTACCGGAAGGCAAGTTCCCGGAAACTAATGAAGTAGTGAATACGAATTACTGCAATATAGGTGTAAAAGCTGATGAGCGGACAAAACGGATCATAATTGTCAGCGCTATTGACAACTTGATCAAAGGGGCCAGTGGCCAGGCTATTCAGAATATGAATATTATGTGCGGCTTTGATGAAAGAGCAGGGCTTGTATGAATACCGACCAGTTGAATATACCAAAAGGTTTTATCTTGACCGGCGTAGCAGCCGGGATCGCCAGGAAAAAAGGGAAGCTTGATGTAGGAGTGATCTATACCGAGCAACCATGCGCTGCTGCCGCCATGTTTACGACTAACCGGGTAAAAGCAGCGCCTGTCCTTTTAAGCCAGCGGTATATAAGCAAGGGAAAGATCC
>JAQUQP010000031.1 GCA_028716025.1 bacterium
AGCGAGGCAAGGAGCATAAGGCCAGTTCATGCCAGTGCCGGTCATCTCTTCAGCCGTGACCTGTGCCGCCTGTTCTACCAGTGTTTCATTATTTGTGCATCCTAAACCGATATTATGCGGAAAAATAACCGCTCCATAAACATTGCTATGTCCATGTACCGCGTCAATACCGTATAATATCGGAATAGCCAGCCTGGTTTGGGTAGCGTAGGTTTGGTATAAATTATACTGGTCAGCCCAGGATACTGGAGTATTATCACTAGTATCAGAATTTCCCCCGCTCAATATCGCTCCGATACTATAGGTCTTGATATCCTGTTCCCGCCCTTTTAAAGCTGCACTGTCGGGCAAAGTCATTTGCCCGATCTTTTCCTCCAGTGTCATTTTGCTTAAGAGAGCTTCTACTTTTTCATCTATGGTAACTGGAGGACTAGCGGGAATTGTTGTTCCTTTGGTTTCATTTTTCTTATCTAATACTTTGCTGTCTAATTCCTTGGTTTTTCTTTTAACCGCGCCAGCCATACCGATATCTACAGCGACACTCTGGGTAGCAAACAATAACATAAGAATGGGTAAAACTATTATCTTGGCTGTTTTTTTCACTATTTATTCCCTTCTATGAATATTTCAAATCGTTCTTTAGGCACACCGCATATGGGGCAGGCATCCGGAGCCGTATCTCTGGCGGACAAATAACCGCACACATTGCATCTCCAAACATTATGAGTGATCGTTAATTCTTTCCTCGTTACGCTCCTTGGCGCGGGTTTAGGTTTTGTTCTTCTTTCCGGAATGGATAAGATTTCCGTTTTCTCTTTATATTTTATTTGGGAAACGTAAAGGCCGCAAAAACAAGCGCCGAATTCAGAAACATCATCATCACGGTAATAACATGGGCAAATCACATCTATGTCTTTAGTCTTATCCTTAGCTGCCAGGCGGCATGGACAGCATCCATATCCATAACGCTTGATATTGACTAAAATACCCCGGATAAGAATGTTAGTGTAGCTATCATCCTGATTCAAGTAATATCCCCGGCCGTTTAGCACTTTTTCCAGCTCTTGCCGGTATTCCTGTACTTCCTGGTCACTTACCTGAGGGAGCATCGCATTCCTCATCAAACTCTCTGGTATTGTATCCGACAATGACCCGGTCCCCTATAACTACGGTCGGGAAACTGTGATCCGGATTAAGTTTGTCCAATTCCCTGGCTACTATTTGGTCTTGCTCTTCGTCAAGCAGGTCAACATAAACGTGTTCAAACGGAATCCCTTTTTTCTTAAAATATTCGATCGTTTTTTTACACCAGATACAGGTGCTTAAAGCATATATCTTTATTTTTTTAGGCATAGTTTCCCCCATATTATGACTTGCATATTCTATATTGTATAACCTTTTTCGCTGGTTATAGTCAAGTATTTTATCTTTACCCCGTTAGAAATTTAAAATTGGTTTAAAACTAATTATATTTACCGGGGTTTACAAAAATCAGTTCATAGTATATAATTAATTATATGACCTACATTTCTATATTCGTTATCTCTTTCACCATTGCCTTAAGCGGCGCTTTAATGCCTGGCCCGTTATTGACAGCGGTTATCTATGAAAGTACCAGGCATGGTTCCAAAACCGGTCCCTTATTCATCTTGGGTCATGCTATATTGGAAATGTTGATGATCGCCGGAATTATTTTTGGTTTTTCCCAATTTTTGAGCTCTCCAACAGCTCTGAGAATAGTAGCTATAATAGGATCTATTATTCTTTTTGGCTTTGGCCTAAACATGCTCATCTCTTTACCGTATTTAACTTTACCACAAACAGGTCCTCCTGCCAAACCGTCAAATCTAGTCTGGCTGGGGATCACCATGAGCTTGACCAATCCCTATTGGACTATCTGGTGGGTAACTATCGGACTGGGACTGGTATTAGCAGCCCAGAAACAAGGATTATTAGCGGTTATTATTTTTTTTCTGGGGCATATCAGCGCTGATCTGGCTTGGTATTCACTGGTTTCACTGATGATTCATAAGGGAAGGAGATTTATTTCTGATAAGGTCTACCGGGGCATGGTTCTTGGTTGTGCCTTGGCTCTGATCGGTTTTGCCGGCTGGTTCATAGTACGACGTTGAGCTATTTTTTATAGAACCATTCTTGCCACTTAGCTGAATCTTCGCCAAAATCCTGCTTAGTAATTTCCCATAGAGCGCGGGCGGCGCTTTCCCTTACTCTGATATTAGGATCTTCGAGTAGCTTAATAAGCGGTTTTAAAGCCAGGTTATCATCGATCTTACCTAATGCGTCAGCCAAGCTTCTCCTCGTTTCTGGGTCCTCATCATTGACAAATTTTAAAAGTGGTTTTACCGCGCTTTCGCTTTGCAAGTCACCTAAAGCATTAATCGCGTATATCCTGACGGTTGGGTCTTCGTCGTCCAGTAAAACAACTAAAGCCCGTAAAGCTCGTACGTCGCCTATTTTACCGAGTATTTCCGCGGCTGACATGCGTATAGCCGGATCATCATTTTTGAGCATCTCTATCAGTGGTTTTACGGCTGGCTTGCCAATTTTTACCAAGGTTTCAATCGTATTTAAGCGGACATAATAATCCGGGTCATTGAGCGCGGAAAGCAGGTTCTCGAGGGATTCGCCGTTATTTTGGGCGTAAACCTGGAACGCAACCAAAGCTAAAGCCATACTTAAGAGTAGAACATAGTTTTTTGCCATTATTATTATCCTAATAAAAATAAAAAAAACAGTGTTGATCCACTGCTTTGGTTGTTCCAATCACTGGTTTGTTATAATATATACCTATCTGGAGAATAAATCAAGTATTTTTTTATTTAATTTGGATTTATTAACTTGATTTTTTTCTATCCTCATATTAGAATAAATTCGTGCAAGGAGGATATCTTTATGCGCTTAATAATAAAAATGGCGATATTTTTAACAGTAATCAATTTTTTGGCAGGCTGTAAAAACACTGATTCTAATGGCCGTATCTATGGTTCAGGAATTATTGAAACAAATGAGATCGATATCAGTTCCAAAGTTATCGGCCGGATCAGTTTCCTACCCTGGCAAGAAGGCCAGCAAATTACCGCTGGTCAGGTCATTGCCCGTTTGGATGACTTGGAAAAAGCTGAGAAAGATTATGCTCGGGCTAAAAAATTGTTTGCCGATAATATTATCCCGGCAGACCAGTTTGAACAAGTCCAAAAATTTAAAGATAATTATATTATCATCTCCCCGGCCAGCGGTACAGTAATCATTCAGGAGTTATTTCCTGGTGAGATTGTAACCCCGGGATTGCCGATTATTACCATTGCTAATACCGATGATCTATGGGTAAAAATTTATATTCCCGAAAAAGATATCGGTAAAGTACGCTTAGGAGCTCCGGCTGATGTCTTAGTCGATTCTTTTCCTAAAGATATTTTCAGCGGAGTAGTGACGAACATAAGTATAAAAGCTGAATTCATTCCAAAGAATATTCAAACTAAAGAAGAACGGGTAAATCAGGTTTTTGCCGTTAAGATAAAGGTAACCAACAAAGAACAGAGGCTGAAAATTGGCATGCCCGCGGATGTCTATATAAAAGAATAGGATTTGGAAAATGTATGGAATACATCATAGCTACACAAAAATTAACCAAAACTTATGGCCGTCTAATCGCGGTCAACAAGATAGATCTAAACGTAAAAAAAGGTGAGATCTTTGGTTTTTTAGGCCCAAATGGAGCCGGCAAAAGTACCACTATCAGGATGTTGTGCGGTATCCTTCAGCCGGACAGCGGCAGTGCCATGGTAAATGGATATGACATAGTGCGTCAACCGGAAAAAATAAAACAGCGCATTGGTTATGTTACCCAGCGTTTCGGGCTATATGACGATCTTACGGTCTCGGAAAACCTCAACTTTTACGCCTCTCTTTACAATATTCCTCCTCAAAAAATTAAAAATAACGTGAATAACATCTTAATTATGCTGAAATTCACAGACCGTGTCAATTCCCTGGTCAGCGAATTGTCCGGTGGATTAAAACAACGGTTGGCCATTGCCTGTGCTATTGTCCATGACCCGGAAATTGTTTTCCTGGACGAGCCAACCGCTGGGGTGGATCCTGTCCTGCGTAAAGAGATATGGGATGTATTAAAAGGTTTGTCTCAACAAGGTATGACTCTCTTTATTACCACTCATTACATGGAAGAAGCTGAAAAATGTCACTCCCTAGGTTTTATATTTGACGGGAAATTAATGGCGGTAGATACTCCGGTGAATTTTCAGTCCGGCGGAAAGTCCCTGGAAGATGTTTATATTTCTTTTATGGGTCGGAAATCATGAGATCTCTGATAAAGGCAGTAGCAAAAAAAGAATTATTACATATCGTCAGGGATAAAAGGACCCTGGCATTAATCTTTGTTTTACCTTTGTTGCAATTGGTAATTTTTGGTTATGCCGTAAACATGGACGTAAAACATATTTCTACTGCCGTGATCAACCATGACCAACAAGCGGTGAGCCGCAAACTGATTGATAGCTTCAGGAATTCCACTTATTTTGACATTAATTACCAGGTGCTTGACCGGCATGAAGCTGAATACCTGTTGGCCGCGGGAAAAGTTAAGGTTATACTGGAGCTGCCGCCAGATTTCGGCAGTTTGATCAAAAAGAATAAGCCGGCTCAAGTAAGTCTGACTATTGACGGGACTGATCCTAATCCGGCATCCACGGCAATGAACACAGCCGGAGCCGTCTGTCAGGCTTTTGGAACCCAGTTAATAACTCAGCAAACCAGCCTACACCTGGTGTCTATGGTTGATGTGCGACCGCGGGTTTATTATAATCCTGATTTGCGTTCGGCCAATTTCCTTATCCCCGGAGTAATCGGGTTCCTATTGCAAATCATTATTCCCCTCTTAACCACCACTACCCTGGTCAAAGAAAAAGAAAAAGGCACTATGGAGATACTCATCACCACCCCGATCAAACGTTATGAATTGATTATCGGTAAGCTTATCCCATACATTTTTATCGCTTTTATAGACGTGATCTTGGTACTTTTCCTGGCTTCTTTCCTTTTTGAGATTAAAATCGCAGGAAGCTTGCTTTTACTATTGTTTTTATCGTTCCTGTTCCTTTGCGGTTCCCTGGGCCTGGGACTATTCATCTCTTCACTAGCCCAAAATCAGTTCCAGGCTTTCCAACTGCTCATTCCCCTATTCCCCCTTTCCATACTGTTATCAGGCTTTATTTTCCCCCGGGAAGGTATGCCGGTGATAGTTTATTATCTGGGCTATATCGCCCCCTTGACCTATTTCCTAAAGATCCTGCGGGGTATAATACTCAAAGGCATAGGGCTGTCGTTTTTCATCCCGGAAGTAGCAGCTTTGACGATCTATACTATCCTCTTTGTTTCCCTAAGTATCCTCAGCTTTAAGAAAAAACTCTAGCGCTTAATACTAAAAGATAACCCCTTATTTCAGCGATGATACGCTTAATAAGGGGCCTTATTTTTATCCGGGGATAGCGACTCTATATTTTTATTCCAGAAGTATACTCCTCCAGTTTGCTTATATTTTCATCCAGGATAGCGGCATTTTGCTGGATCGTTTCCGGAGTTAAAGAATGCTTGATCTTTTTCAGATCTTCTTTTATTTCATTGGCAATTTTTTGATCCCTGGTCCGTAATTTACGCAATCCATGCAGCATATTATTGAAAGAAAAAGACACTTCCTTGAATTCATCTTTACTCCTGGTACGCATTTCTGTGCTCAGATCTCCCTGCCCGACCTTCAACAGCATTTCTTCAAGCCGCTTAAGCGGCCCGACAATACGATGCGATATAAATATCCCTCCGCCGACGATGATAACCGCGCCTAACATGAACCAACTGAAAAATACCATATTCATCTGCTGGGCTACGGCAAATACCCCGGTAAATTGCGGTTGCTGCAGAACCAAGCGGGTTAATTGGTAATACAGTGATAATTGGGCTAATCCGATCGTCATCAAGAAACCAATGATCCCCAAGATAACGTACTTTAACTGGAATGGTTTCTGGGTTAAGACTCTTTTTCTTTTTTCATGAGCTCTTTTCATTAGTTCTACCTCTTTTAGGTTATTTCAACTGCTGGTATGAATGGATCACTGTCCCGACTGGGATAGCCTTGGATACATTATTCGCCAAATTTGGATCAAAAGTATTATTGAACACCGGAGCACGGACCGTACCGCCCAAAAATGAGCATGACGAACCATATTGCGTGAACATATCCAGCCATTGGTTAGTGTGCACTGTAAACATGGTATTATCCAAAGCGGTATAAATAAAGGCATCAATACGCAAGTCGCGATAGCAGTTTCCAGAAACCTGGTAATCACCGTTAACAGCAAAATATTTAATACTATCCGCGTACATATTATTGGTATACTGGTTACTGCTCCCGGTCAGGTAAAAAGCGTTTTCAAACTGGTTGTCTTGGGAGATAAGGGCGATAGCGTCATTGGTCGGATTAGTCGTAGCTGCGTCGATCGGGTAACTTTTACCAAAGGCAAAACACAACTCGTCGATATAGAATTTCCGGTCATTTCCGTCAAAATTCGTAAATACGATCTCCAGATTATCATGAGTATGATTGTTAAAAGAATTGATCTGTCCCAAGCTCAATGTCGTACTGGGTGTATTATTGACCAAGACGATCCGCCTCCATGAAGTACCTGAGATTGTCACCGGACCGGTGGAAGCAATAACATTGTGAGCAGTATCAATAAGCTGCAGAGCAACATCAATATTATCACCTGGATCATTCCCCCTGATATTAAAGAAGATTTTACTGTTATTTATCCCGGGTGGCGGTGGCACTATGTCAAAATGCTTTTTCAAGACTACCCGCTGGCCCGGTGAAGAAGTATGCTTGATCTTGGCTTCCATACAGGAATTATCGATATTTTTGTACGGGGCACCGGTAAACTTAGCCGGGTCAGTTTCCCGTTTTGTATCACAATCGGCATTGGTCGTATCTACATTCCAGGCATTTACTGCGGCATTAGTGGTAAAAGAATCCAGTGTTTGCAGATAAGGATCCCGGGAGTATAATACATCACCAATTATATCTATGGAATCAGTACTGATGATAGTAATCTTCTTGTTATTTTCCGCTCCGGGACAAGCAGCTATCTGCCCGTGCACAGAGACCGGCCCGTTCACAAAAATAATGAGTCCATAATAACTATTCAAGGCATTCTGGTAATTTACCATACCAAAACAGATATCCTTAGTTGTACCTGATCCCAATTGGGAAAGGTCGATATCTATAGTTTGATCCCCGGCCCCGTTGGCAATGACCAGTCCGGTACTGGTATGGTTAATGCCATAAACGCTAAAGTCAGGTAAATTATCATACTCGATAATAACTTGCGCCAAAGCTTGATACTTTACAAAATCAAGGGCTTCCAATTGGATCTCAAATCCGCCATGAGCACCGTCAAACCAGGTACCCCTTGGCCGGGTAGCATTCGGTACAACACTATAGGCCGCATGGGAAGATACGCGTCCAAATTGGTTATTTTGAGTGAAGGTATTGTTAGCCGGATATCCCCCCGCTTGCGATATCTGCCTGGCGCACATCACGGTATAGCTTTGGTTATATGAAGCATTAGCGGTACCTCCCGGCCAGTTATTACTGCCGGGATTGATAGGTAAGTTCTGGTTATTAAAATAAATAACTCCCCCCAACTCCAAATTCCCATTAGTATGGTAAGGACCGTCCAACATTATCGGTTGTCCTCCACCTAGGGTTGAACCATTGGCCCAGATATCATTCCCCCGATAAAAAAGATTATACCTGGCAAGATTTACTATGGCAATCCTGGCGGCTACATGTCTTCTTACCAATCTTTCTCCATAAAACAATGAACCCCAGGAACGGGAGTCGATCTGATAGATAGTATTTCCGGCTAAGTCTGTTTCCGGATCAGTAGTATTGCCGTCACCGTCGACATCATTTATATCCGGCACTTCGCTCAGTATGGCCTCTACCTGTTCTGTTTTATCAGAATCAGGATATTTTACGATCGCGTATGTTGTTGTCGCAGGCAACAAGGTCAAGTTTACATTATGGCGGTGAATGTCCCCGATCATCTGGCTGATACCAACATCGCATACTTCGATCGCTCTCGCCGCCAACCGGTCGTGCATGCTGGCCGTCACATTAACTCTAGTCATAAAATAAAGAGTAAAAACAAAAGTAGCAAACACAATGGCAATAATGACACTGATCACGATCAACATTTGTCCACGATTATTAAGCTTCATTAGCGAGGCACCCCTGAAATTGTTCTGGCAGTGATCACGGTACTGGCTGAATAAGAGCTCTTAAATATGCCCACCCGAGCCCGTGCCGTGATACCGATAGCCATTACTCCTCTGGGCCGGGCAACATTTGAATTATAATCCCAATACATGGAAACAGATTCGAACTGGTAGCGCGTATCATCAAATAGATAGGCCATACTGCTGTTGTGGTCGGCTGCCGGGTTAGTACGATAGTCTTCCATATTAATAATTATCGGGATCGCTGGATAGACAGTGTCTGTTATCACATTATTACTGGCATCCCTGGTAAATGTGGTCAATTGCTGCATTAGCCGGCGCGGCAAACCATTATAAGTTTGAACCGAATATGTTATCCGATCAGCGATACCTCTATCTCCCGGATTAGTCACTTTTGGCACAAAGATCACTACCTGGTTGCCGGCGGTCGGATGAAAAACAAAATTCTGGCCGACTTGGATATCATTAGGTTGGTTAGTCCTAACTGATATAGCTTGCCTTATTTGGCTGGAAATTTCAGCGAGGCTGGTAGAAGACAGGCGCTGCAATTCATTATATTGCTGGCTCTTGATAATGTTTTTATTTAAATCAGCAAAAGACTGTACAAAAATAAGAACAATAATAGTAAAGATAGCCAACGCAAAAGCTATCTCTGCTAATAATACTCCCTGCCTGCCTATTTTTTTCACTCTGTACCTCTACTGGGCAATAGTTGTAGCTAAAAATGTCGGCTTAAATGGCTCTTTATTCACTGTTACCATGATCTGCCATCCGGGAATCACATTGGACATATTATAAGTCGGGATGATTTCCGAAATTATATTATAAGGATCATAAGAATCACGTTCGGTAAATCCGTTCAGGATGTCAAATTTTACTTCGGATAGGACACAATTAGGGTTGAGTCCGCCATTGGTCGGGGGATTAGCAGTGTTTGTCTGCTTTATTTCAATATTCACTGTCCCAGTAGCGGTATGCTGTTGGGTTAAGGTATATTCGATCGTGCGGTTGGCTATAGGAGCTGTTGGGACAAAAGTACCGGCTGGGAATCTTTTGATCACTATGCCATTTACGCTTACTTTCTCTTCTCTTTGTTTATTATTATAATCAAGCACCCGGATGGTCAGTATCCCGCTTACTCCCGGGACGCAGGTTAGCGTCAGCCTTATTACTCCTGGAGTATTATTGCCCGGCGTGGCATCAGGCCCGTCATACCAAACCTGGTTCACAAAATCTTCTCCGCCAAACATATTACCGCCTGATGGCAGGTTAAAAAGATACCCGTAACCCGGAGATGTTGTTTTAGCCACAGTGGTCAGGTTAATCCGGTTTACGGGCAATACGGTCCAGGTCTGCGTGCTGAAAACTATCTGTCCGGAAGCCTGGTCTACTGTTCTTCTAAAATATTGGAACTGCATATTGGGAACTATGGCGCTATAAGGCAGCGAACGCCATTCTTCCAGCCGGCTCATAGCCACGGAAGTCATAGTTATTCTTTCCCGGTTGGTGCTTATCTCCCTGAATAAGTACGTAAAAAACCCAGTTATACTGATAATGGTGATGGTTATTACCATTGAGGCTACGATCACGTCCAGGAGGGAAAATCCTCTATTTTTAGAATTCGTAGAGTTCTTCTTCAAGAATTTCGAATCCTTCTTTCTGTAAAATTTGTTTCATATTGCAGGGGTCCTTAACTTCGACGCAGAACACCGCTTTTTTGTTTGATTCAATGACAAAACCGTACGCGTCAAGGATATTAACCTGATTATTTTCGAAGGCCGTCATTAACTTATTAAAATTACCAGCTTTATCTTCCAGCAGGACGGCGAGAATATCTTTCAGGGCTGAAGCAAATCCCTTGTCTTTCAAAGCGAGATCAGCTTTTTCCGGTTTATTGACGATCAATTTCATTAGCCCGAACTCGCCGCGATCCTGTAAGGTCATAGTACGGACGTTAATGTCATTCTCTGCCAAGATTGAGGCTACTGATCTTAACCTTCCCGGCCTATTCTCTACAAAGATATTAACTTCCTTCGCCATACTGACTCCTACATTTTTGGCCTGTTATCTACCACTCTTTTAGCTTTTCCCTCAAAAACCGGAAGACTGCCAGGCTCATGTAACTCTACATGGGGATTGATAATGATCGAAGCCCGCAAGTCTTCCCTGATCCTAGATTTTAAAGTATCTAATTCGGCAATATTGCCGCTGAACATTTTTGAATATATTTCTACTTTCACGATCAGTTTATCCAAGGCCCCGTCTTTTTCCAGGTAGATCTGATAATTTGTGCCTACCTGGGGAATGCGCATAACTACTTCCTCTATCTGCGATGGGAAAACATTAACCCCATTCACGATCAGCATATCATCGCTCCGTCCGGTGATCCTGGACAGGCGCCTATGCGTCCGTCCGCAAGGACATTGATCTTTGTAAATAAACGCCAGGTCCCGAGTGCGATAACGGATCAATGGCGTAGCTTTGCGGATCAGGTTGGTAAAAACCACTTCTCCTTCTTCTTCTGCGTTTAACACTGCCCCGGTTTTAGGATTTATGATTTCTGTAATATATCCGTCTTCCCAGATATGCATACCATTTTTATAGACACATTCAAAAGCCACCCCTGGGCCGTTCATTTCGCTAAGTCCATATGAGTTGTAGGCATCGATATTGAACAGGTTTTCAATCTTATTTCGAGTGTTTTCAGAATGTGGCTCAGCCCCAATAAAAGCCTTACGTAAGAATAGATCCTGTAGCTTTACTTCACATTCTTCCAGCCGGCTATGGATATGCAATAAGTAGCTGGGAGTAATATGCAATACAGTAGTATGAAAATCTTTCATTAGCTGTATTTGTCTCTTCGTATTTCCCCCGCCGATCGGGATGACCGTCATACCTACTTTTTCCGCGCCATAATGCAATCCCAACCCACCAGTAAACATACCATAAGACATCATATTTTGAAAGACATCTTTTTTTCCGGCGCCGGTGGCAACGATACTCCGGGCCAGGTTTTCCGTCCAGTTATCCAGGTCTTCCCGATTATAATAAATTACCGTGGGTATGCCCGTAGTACCACTGGACGTATGTATCCTGATAACTTCTTCCGGTGATACTGCCAATAAGCCCTTAGGATAATTTTCCCGAAGATCATCTTTAGTAGTATATGGTATTTTTGAAAGATCCGCAAGACTTTTTAAATCTTCAGAGGATTTTATACCGATCTTATCCAGCCGATTCTTATAAAAATGAGTTTTTAAAGCACACGCTATTATTTCTTTCAACCGCCGTAATTGTAATTTTTCCAATGCTGGCCGGTCCAGGATCTCAATTTCCTTGTGCCAGTAGCGTATCTCCATCTCACAGGCCCCCGATGTCCTTTGAGCCGATTATTTTTATTTTATATTCGGTTAATATTTTGATCGCTTTGTCCGGATCATCAAAGCGGAATACCAGCAAAGCTTTATCCGCTGACCGTTCCACGAAACCGTACATATATTCAACGTTGACGTTATTTTCATTCAGGATCTTCAGAATATCAGCCAGTCCGCCAGGCTGGTCTGCTACTTCTACTGCTACGATATCCGTCAAATGGGCGACAAAATTATTCTCTTTAAGAAGCTTAACTGCTTCGGCTGGTCTATCTACTACTATCCTTAGTATACCAAATTCTTCTGTCTCTGCAATATTTAAAGCGCGAATATTTATTTTATTCGTGCCGAGTAGAGCGCAAACATCATAAAGCCGGCCCTTCCGGTTTTCTAGGAAAATCGAGATCTGCGTAATCTTCATATAACCTCCTATAATGTGCGTTTATCCACTACCCGCTTGGCTTTTCCTTCGCTGCGTGGAATGGTTTTTGGTTCAACCAGCTTGACTTTGACCAGGACTCCCAAGACTGATTCTACCTCATCCCTGATCTTTTCTTCCAGGGCTCTTAATTTTTTCACTTCATCAGAGAAGATCTTTTCATCAACTTCTACCATCACTTCTAATTCATCCAGTTCCCCGGTCTTACGATCAACGACCAACTGGTAATGGGGTTGTGTGCCTTCAATACCCAGGAGCACATGCTCGATCTGTGATGGAAACACATTAATGCCCCGAACAATGATCATGTCATCGGTCCGGCCTTTGATCTTGCTGATGCGCGGGGAAGTACGTCCGCAAGCGCATTTTTCATACGTAATGCTTACTATGTCCCTGGTCCTGTAACGTAACAGCGGGATACCTTGTTTGGTCAAAGTAGTTATGACCAGCTCTCCCGATTCCCCGGGTTTGACTTCTTTTCCGGTCTTAGGATCAATAACTTCAGGATAAAAAACATCTGAGAAGATATGCATTCCATTTTTTTGCAGGCATTCCTGGGCTACGCCAGGGCCGATGATCTCAGACATGCCAAAGACATCAGTCGCATCTATATCCCAAGTCGCTTCGATCTCTTTTCTCATGGCCTCGCTCCAAGGTTCGGCGCCAAATATACCGATTTCCCAACTGCTGGCTTTAGGGTTCAAACCCATTTCCCTGGCTTCCTCAGCCATATAGAGTGAATAACTTGGAGTACAAGCCAAGATCCTGGGTTTTAAATCAGTCATGATCTTCAGCTGGCGTTTGGTCTGCCCGCTGGAACAAGGAATAATGGTTAAACCCATTTCCAGTGCCCCATAATGGAAACCCAAACCACCTGTGAAGAGACCATAGCCATAAGCTATCTGGATCATATCTCCCGGCAATCCACCTGCACAGGCAATAGCCCTGGCCATCACTTCTGACCATAGTTTCAGGTCATCTTTAGTATAGCCGACAACCGTAGGATTACCCGTAGTCCCGCTGGACACATGTATTTCCTTGAGCTGTTTTATTGGCTGGGAAAACAGGCCAAAGGGATAGCTGTCGCGCAGGTCCTCTTTAATGGTAAAAGGCAGTTTTTTTAGATCATCGAGAGTATTGATATCTGCCGGCTTTATGCCTTGGCTGTCAATTTTCTTAGTGTATGCCGGGCAATTATCATAAACATATTTTACGATGTCTTTTAATCTTTCAGACTGGATATTCTTTAGTTCCTGTGGTGCCATTGTTTCCATTTTATCATTCCAGATCACTGGCTTTTCCTCCCTGCTTTAAATACTTTAATATTTTCATCGGTTTTTTTTCCGGCAAAGACCAGTTCCAGCGCTTTGATCCAGCTTTCTTCTTTGATTGGCAAATACTTGGATAAACCGCCTAAAATAAAAGAGTTCACGAATTTCTTATCCGGAACCTGGGTTTCAGATAAATTTAAATATGGCAGCAGGTCCTGGCCAGCTGGTTTAAGGAAAGATTTAAGCCGCGCCTGTTCATCCGGATGAAATGAAACCAGGTAATCAGCTTCGCCTTTGGGGATCAATGGCGAATATACTTTGGTACCAAAACGCAGGTGCGATTCAACTGACCCGCCACGTTGGGCCATACCGTGGACTTCTGATTTTTTCACGTGGTAGCCATCGAATAGCGCTGCCCAGCCGCATATTTCCGCTGCTGAAAGCACTCCTTGGCCTCCGGTACCGCAAAATAATATATTAACAGTTTTAAACTCGGTCATGACTTCTTTTGCTCCCGCTTCAGGAGGATCACGCATTTTGCCCTGGTTATAATAACTGATAAAGAGTCTTCTGCTAAACGTTGCTTTAATAAGGATTCAAATTCCCCTGTTTTATAGGAATTAATAATATCGACATTATCTGCTCCAGCTGCGCGGCAGATATCTTCCAGTTTTAACTGTTTTGCCGGTTTCCCCTTACTGGTTTCCCCGGTGCCAGGATGAGGCTGGCTGCCGGTCATGGCAGTGGTACCATTGTCCAGGATAATGACCACGCCTTTAGTGCCATTATAGGCTAAATTGATCAATCCGGAAATACCTGAATGCACAAAAGTTGAATCACCGATCACTCCGACTACATTCTTCCCTATTGCTTTGCGGAAGCCTTCAAAAAAAGTCATTCCGCTACCCATGCACAGGCAGGTATGCAAACTGTCTAATGGAGGTAAAGCGCCTAAGGTGTAACAACCGATATCCCCGGTAACAGTAAGCTCCATTTTCTTTAATACGGAAAAAACCGTTTGGTGCGGACAGCCGGGACATAAAACCGGTTTCCTGGCGGTAGAAGGTTCTTCTGTTTTAGTTTTACCTTCGATGATCTGAGGGATCAGTTCAGGCCGTAATTCCCCGATCCGGAACGACGGGTGTTTAGCTTTAGCCTTGATACCCAGGCGTTGTACTTCTTCTTCGATAAATGGTTCCAGCTCTTCGATCACATATAGTTCCTGTACCTGGGAAGCGAATTCTTTGATTTTATCTGCCGGGAACGGGTACACAAATCCCAGTTTCAGGAATGACGCGTCTGGGTACATTTCTTTAGCGTATAGATAGGAAACCCCGCTGGTGATGATCCCTATTTTATGGTCATTCAGTTCTATCCTGTTCAAAGATGATCCTTCAGCATAAGCTTTCAGCTTTACCAGCTTCTGCTCAAGCTCAATATGTTTTTTATAGGCATTGCCCGGAACCATGACGTATTTAGGGACATTGATCTTAAACTCCCGGTTGGGGATCTCTTTCCTGCCATCTATGGCTATATTTTCTTTGGTATGGGCTACGCGGGTGGTGATCCTGATCAATACCGGCAGGTCAAATTCTTCGCTTATCTGGAAGGCTTGCTTGGCATATTCCCTGGATTCTGCTGGACTGGAAGGCTCTAACAGCGGAATTTTGGCTATTCTGGCCAGTAACCTGTTATCTTGTTCGTTTTGGGAAGAATGCATGCCAGGGTCATCAGCAGTTACTACTACAAATCCGGCCCCTACGCCGGTATACGCTGAGGTCATCAATGGATCCATTGCTACGTTCAGACCAACATGTTTGGATGAATACATTGAACGCAAGCCGGCAATTGAAGATGCTAGAGCCACTTCAAAAGCTACTTTCTCGTTGACTGACCACTGGGCATCTACTTCAGGAAATTTCGCGAGGTATTCCAGGATCTCCGTGGCCGGAGTACCTGGATAAGAACATGCTACCTTTAGCCCTTCTTCGTAAGCTCCTTGTGCCAGTGCCTCATTGCCTGATAAAAAAAACTGCTTTTTAGTATCCATTTTTTTGAGTATACCAAAATATTATTATTTTGTATA
>JAQUQP010000032.1 GCA_028716025.1 bacterium
CAGATTGCTTTTGCAAATAGATATCTTGCGAAGCATTAATGGCCACCAGTTGCGCCCCGCCACCGGCATAGGGCAAAAGATTTTGCACTGGCTTTCCGGATTTTAGTTCATTGACCATAAAAGTAAAGGTGCTCTCTGTTTTTTCTTTTACTTCTTCCGGCTCAGTCGTAAAACGTACTACCTGCCAGTCTTCAGTAAGTCTTTCATTATCCAGGTACATTCTCACCGTACCAAACTTACTGGTTGTCTTGCCTACATCTATTGGTACGATTTTAAAGACAGGTATCTGTCCAACGGGTTGGAAATAAAAATAGAGGAGATACCTGCCCTCCTGCGGGAAAATAACTTCCTGTGAAAAATTACCGGCAGCATCAAGTGTCGGGAAAAAGTGGATCATCATTTCCAGGTCCTGGTCCGCCAGTACCAGATGCATCTTTTGGCCGCCTATCTCTGCCAGGTCAGTAGTCCCGACACTGAATACCAAGGGCACCGCTTTATTCACCGGAGGCTTAGCCGGCTTCTCCTTAAAAATTATTTCATAACCCCAGCCGGTACCTGCCAGGCAGATGATAAATAGCGCGCACAATATCTTTTTCACCCCGTTAGACCTCACTTTCAAAAAAGTTAAATTAGTTCTAACTATTTTACTCTGCCATTCAGGCTTATATCTATTAACTAGTGTTCTAACGGGGTTCACAGGGTCCCCTTTACAGGATATTGATGCTTAGTCACATAGGTGATCAATAATTCCATTTTGCTTTTCGGTAAACTGGTGAATTTTAACCCGATGAAACAGCCGTGCTGGTTCCGGGTATAATGGGCTACTGAAGCATGTACATCATTCAGGATAATGTCTTCGCTCAACATGATCTGCAAGAGCAATTTATCCACCTGCGGGAAAACTATAGCCGAATAAATCTTCGCGCCACCCTTACTGATATCGACAATAACCCCCTCTCCTACCGGGGTAATTGACTCCAAACCAAAAAATTTAACCGGGATAGCCGCGCGATAACGTTGAATACGAGACTGTTCAGCCATACCTACTCCCGGATAAAGATAAATTTACTAACGCCTGGATAAATTTTATATACTCCCGGCCAACTTCCATAAAATAGCCAGCCACGTTTTCTATTTTTATTTTTTGTTGTCCCCAATCAACCATACCGCCGGACCAGTGCGGGGCCAAATCGCTCATATAACAAACTGTGTGCCCCTTACCGGAACAACCGGTCACCAGGAGCGGATATTCTTTTTTAGAGAGGCTTATTTGCGGCAAATTCACCTTCAGGTCCCGTACCGCCAGCAGTGTTTTAGTGCCTGGTTTGGGAACAACTCTGTTATAGCCGCCGATGAGCGGTCCATTTTTTAACTTCGCCGTCTTGAATCCCTGAGTTTGGTTTTTCTTGGGCAAGATGACCCCTCCTTGAGAGCAATTGATCCGGTCATCACGGGATGAACAGCGGACCGGCAAAACTGCTGCCAATTTGGATCGATCATAATTCCCGTCGTAGCCATGGAAGGAACCCCACCCGCCGATCATTATCAATCCTATACCCTCGTTCACCATCTTGACCAGAGTTTCTTGCGCCGGGGCGGAGATCATAACTGAGGGATAATCACTTAAGATCACGGCTTGATAGTGTTTGCGCAACCGCTGTTCCGTCAAAGGTCGCCGGGACGGGACATAATCCGGGTCATACCCCAAATATTTGAGTACCCCGTAAAGATAGCGTGCTGATTGTCGCAAGCTGTCGTCACCGCAGTAAAGGAGAGGGATCTTATTTTTTTTCATCGGGATTTGGGCTGCGAGCGGCCAGTAATTCGCGAATTTTAGCCAATAGTTTTTCAGCTTCAAAAGGTTTGTTCATATAAGCATCGGCGCCAACCTGCTCTCCGGTTTTGCGGGAATCCTCACCGGCTTTAGCAGTTAACATGATAATGGGAATATCCTTATAATGGGTATCATACTTCAGCATGCGGGCCACATGAAATCCATCCATGCCCGGCAGCATTAGGTCCAGAATGATCAGATCAGGGCGCAAACTACGGGCCGTATTCAAAGCTTCTTTACCATCCCTGGCGACGATAACCTCATAGCCGGATGATTCCAGGCGCATGCGGATTACCGTCACAATGTCTGCTTCATCATCTACCAGTAATATTTTCTTTTTTCTTTCTTCAGTCATTAGTTAGTCCCTTTCTTTAACTGCCATCCGCGAACCGCGGACTGCGGTCTGTCTTTATACTACCCGATCAGTTTCTTGATCTGTTCCAGCAGGTCTTTGGAGTCAAATGGTTTTTTGATGCAACTGGCAGCCCCGAGTTCCAGCGCGCGGTCTCCTAATTCCATCACATGGCGGCTGGAAGCGGTAAACAGGATGATCGGGATGTCTTTCACCGCAGGATCGTTTTTAACCGCTTTACACACTTGATATCCGTCCAGTTTAGGCATTTTCACATCCAGGAGTATCAGATCCGGATGCTCGCTCCTTATTTTAATTAAGGCTTCTTCCCCATCAGCTGCCAATAGCACATTATATCCCAGGCTGATTATCCGCATCCTGGTTAATTCGGCAATGTCTTTTTCGTCATCTACCAGTAAAACGGTCTTAGCTTTTTTTTCTTCAGTCATTTTTTGCCTCCCGCCCGGGTCCGGGCCAGAGCTATAAGCTCTTCTTCATTCTCCCCGTCCTCAGGGAAGAAAGCCTGTCCGGCAACAAGCTCCACGTTAACTTCCTCTTTATCATAAAAATGAGTCTGGCCAGGGGTCAATTTGTACAATTTCTCGGCAAACTGCTGGTAACTGTTGCCGTTATCTTTAACCACTACCATGACCGAACCGTTGCCCAGTTTTACCAGGCGGTCATCACGCTGGATCTTCTCTTGCAACGATTGAGCAATATCGTCAGTCAAGATCTTAACCCAGGTTTGCCCATACCGTTCCAGAATGTGCTGGTAATTTTTGATCAGGACCAAGGTGATCATAAATTTTTCCTGGCGCTGCTTATATTCATCGGCAAATTGCCGGAAAATATCCCTGGATACCGCTGCTGGCTCAAAAACCGGCATGGTAAAGGAAAACGTACTTCCTTTATTCAATCCGCTGGTCACGGTGATCTTGCCGCCATGCGCTTCGACGATCTGACGGCAGATCGACAATCCCAATCCGGTCCCTTTGATGCCAGGCTTTACCTCACGGTCCACTTGTTCAAACTTTTCAAAAATTCTATTTAGAGCCTCCGTCGGAATACCTTTGCCCGTATCTTCGATCGCGAACTCAATCAGGGTCGGATCAGAACTTCTTCTTACCAAAAGATTGATCTTGCCGCCGCTATCGGTAAATTTAATACTATTACCTACCAGATTGGTCAGCACCTGCAGTAATCGTGTTTCATCGGCATAAATGGACGGCAATCCTTCTTCCAGGGAATAGGTCAGGGAAAGCTTTTTGTGTTCCACCAAAGGCATGATAGTGGGGATAAATCCTTCAATCAACCGTTGAATCTGCTGTTCATGTTTTGCCATTTTCATCCGGCCCGATTCCAGTTTGGCCAGGTCCAAAATATCCTGGATTAAAGTTTCCAGCCGTTCAATATTCTTTTTGGCAATATTCAACACTCGCTCTTGCTCAGGAGAGATCCCGCCAGGGAGAACCCGGTCCATGATCAGGGAAACACCTTCTTTGATCGCGGTTAGGGGGGTACGTAATTCATGGCTGACCGTAGAAACAAACTCATCTTTCATAATATCCAACCGCTCCAAACGGTCATAGGCATCGTTCAATTCTTCATTTTTTTGCACCAGGTAATCCTGGATCTTCTGCAATTCCAGGTTGCGCTCTTGCAGTTCACTGGTCCGTTCCCGCACTTTTTCTTCCAATTTAGTGTAAGAATTCTTGAGATTATCAGCCATAAGGTTGAATTGTTCGGCTAATTCTTGCAGTTCATTACCGGTGTTTACCTGAATGTGATACTCCAAATTTCCCTGGCCGATTATCTCGGATCCCCGGTGGAGCTCATAGACTGGTTTAAGAAAATCACGAGCCAATGAAACAGCAAAGAAAGGGATAAAAATAACTATAGCAATGATAACAATGATAAATTTAGTTTTTACTTCTTGGAGTCCTTCCAGAACCGTAGATTCCGGGATACTGACCAGGATAACCCAGCGATTAAACACCAGGTTAGGATCCGCCCCTACCTGGACTCCACCGACATAACCAAATTCCCTGGAAAAAGGGATCTGTCCGGAGGTGACGAAAGCGGCTTCTCTTTTACCGGCTTCTATTTCCCTTTTTACCTGTTCGCCGCGCTTTACTTTCTGATAGACTTCATTATCAGCCAGGCGTTCTTTGAGATATTTGGAAAAAAGCATGCCATTATCATAGAGCAGCAGAGCTCCCTCATCAAGTATCGTGACAAAAATATAGCGGCCTTCGGCGATACTGCGCATGATCGCGTAGTGCGTGATCTCCCCCACCTTGCGCAGGTCGATTATGCCTACGACGACCCCGATTAGTTTCTTGGTTTTCAGGTTCCTGACCGCCCGGCTAATCACCAGTTCCGGTTGTTTATCAACTGACCCGATACCGGGCGCTGAAAAATAGATACTGTCATTGCGCACAGCTTCGGTAAAATAATCCTGGCCGGCGAAATCCTGGTTTTGCCACTGGGTGGAAGTCAGGGCAATAGGTTTACCGTTCATATCGATCAGACCCAGTACTTTATAGGAAGACTCCTTTTGCTGGAATTCTCTTAGACTATTTAAGATATCTTGCGTTGACTGGCTGCTTAAAGCTCCACCCGGCCCCGTAGAGCCCGGCTGGAAGACAGAATACATGTTGGATAGATATTCTATTTCATTGATTCTCTTGTTAAAGAATGAACTGATGTTATTACTCAAAGTGTAAGAAGCATTTTTCAGGTACCCTTTGGCTTCTTTGACCAGGACCCATTTGCTTAAGTTATACCCATATACCGCGATCAAGATCGAAGGAGCGAGCGACGCGCTCAGGAACAGGATCACAAAAACCGGAGTAAGTTTTATTTTAAATTTTTCCCACAGGTGGTATTTGGCCAGGAAATAATAAGGCAGGATAAAAACAACGATCCCGAACATTAAAAAAAGATATGGCTGGATTAGGTCCATTATATTGGACATTTATTTTTATTCTTTCATTGGGCTGGAGTTTTATTGTCAGGATCGGTCTTACCGTCATTCATATGCAGTCGACCGTATAAGAATGCGTATATCGCCGCTGTTTTCGACGGTTCCAGGCCTACAAATTGGACCCCGGTATTAAAAAAACCATCTTTTTCACTGGGCACAACCCATATCACTCTCACGTCAGCCGTGATCCGGATCCGGTTGGCCCCGGGCAAACTGAAAATAAAGATCGCTTTACTGGACATCTGCAGTCTTTTAGGTAAAAGGATCATCATGCCCCGTTCCGACAAGTTAACTGTTTTAGTCAGGGTGTTATACACACTGCCATCGTCCAGTGTAGCATTAACCACTTGTATGTTTTCTTCAAATTTTATACGAGCGCTTTGTCTCCGCTCAGGTTGCTTAAAATCGATCATGCTAATCCTCCAAATTACTATAAGTAAAGTTTGCCAGTGGCTAGTCACTACGGATTACAGTCAATACTAAAATATAGCCTGGTTGTTAACTGCACTTTTCTTTTACTGGCAACTGATGTTCGCTTTTACTGCTCTTTGTTCTTACTGTTTTTTACACTTACTGGCTAACTGGTTTAACTGGTACGGTAAAAGTAAATTTTGTTCCCTTTCCTGTATCGCTGTCAATGGTTATCGTACCGCCATGCATCTCCACTAACTCTTTGCAAATGAACAATCCTAAACCGCTGCCACCCCGGCCGACCCCGAATTGCTGGAATTTTCCGAAAACCTTGCTTAAATTTTCTTTGGCGATACCCACTCCGCTGTCCTGGATGGTCACGTAAATATTATTTTCTTCCGGTTTGGGATATGTTTCCAGGACTATATGTCCTTGTTCCGGCGTAAACTTAATAGCATTACTGATGAGATTCATGATGATCTGGGTGAATTTGTCATGGTCTACTTGCGTTGCGGGTATATTCCCTGGCGTCGCTTTTAGTTCCAGCTTTTTATTTTTAGCCCATAATTGGCTGGAATCAACCACTTTTTGAATTAACACGTTCAGGTCAGCTGGGGCTAACCGCAACTCCATTTTTCCGGATTCGATCTTGGAAATATCCAAGAGATCGTTAATTAGCCTTTCCAGCCGGCTGATGCCCTCACTGGCATCATTGAGCAAATCTTCCTGGTCATGGTTGAGCTCACCGGCGATCTTTTCCTTGACGGTTAGCACTGCTCCTTTGATCAGGGTCAGGGGAGATCTTAATTCATGGGAAACGTGGGCTACGAATTTATCTTTCAATTGGTCTATTTCTTTTTGTTTCGTAACATCGCTCAGTACCGAAACAGTACCCAAAGTCATCCCGCTGGTATCCTCAATAATAGCACTGGAGGCGCGTAATATCTTTCTGGTATTTTCCTGGCCGTGCACTACTATTTCTTCTACTTTATCTCCCTGGTCACTGGTACTGATCTCTTTACTGAACGAGGCTATTTGATGTTCACTGAGATTTTCCGCTATATGTTTGCCGGCGACCTGGTCTTTTGGCTTGCCTAGCAGTTTTTCCGCCGCTTCATTAATAAAGAGCACTTTACCCTCTTTATCCACCACGACCAAGCCATCGGATATGCTGCGCAGGATCCGCTCGGTCTTTTCTTTTTCCCGGACCAGTTTTTTCTTGTCTTCGATCAATTCATTGACAGCTTCACGCACTTTATGCTGCATAGTTTCATCAAATTGCTTGGCTTTGGCCACCAATTCTTTATATTCATCATAAGCTATTCTTTTCATCCGTCCGGCTTTTTTGACCGTCGGCTCCATAGCACCGCCAAGTCCAGGACCTAAACCAGGGCCGAGTCCGGGGCCTAAACCTGGGGCTAGACCAGTTCCAGTACCGGTACCTGTCCCGGTGCCTGTGCCGGAACCACCGCCTGTACCAGGGCCACTACCTGGTCCCATTCCATCACCAGGGCCAAAACCTCCTGCTCCGGTACCCATTATAGTGGGTTTGCTCCGCCGTTTTGGTTTGTCCCCGGTCGGGGTCGCAGTAACGCTCTCTCCTTTTTTCACTTGCACAAAAGTACTTTGATTAACTACGATATGGGTAACGCCACGGTTTTTCAGTAATAGGCTTAAGCCGCCATCTTTTAAAGTTTTTTGCGGGTCGCTCATCAGGACAATGAATTCCTGCAATTCTTTTTCCGGAACACTGGCGTCAATGGTCAAGCTTTCTATCAGGAGGTGTTTAAAAGTCCCTTCCAGTAAAGCGATGACCGGGCCTGCCCGTTCAGTCAGGTTGACATTTTCAATAATTATTTTTCCGCCGATAAAACCAATATTTATCTCTTTACGGTTAGCGAATAGTTCTTGCAGCACGCCCTGCAGTTGTTTGAAGGATTCTTTAACAAAGGGATGGTCAATAAAATAAAGGCTGGTTTTCCGGACAGTAGCGCCCAAAAGCTTGGCCAGCGAAAGGAACCTGGCCATATCTTGCTCAGTTACCTCGTGTGGTTTTTTTTCTTCAGCCATTAAGCACCTTCCTCGCTTTTACAAATTCTACGCTTAAGCGGTGAATCATTCTATATCTTAACCAAATCGCTTGCTGTTTTCAAGCAAAATCTCTGCCATTTCTTTATAGGTTAAACACTGGTAAAGCTGATTGCGTAAGTTTTTGGCTCCCGGGAAATCATGCACGTACCATCCCAGGTGTTTGCGCATTTCTATAATCCCATGATCTCCTTTTTCAGTTTGCATCAACTGGGCCTGCCGCAAGATAGTCGGCACTACTTCGCTGAAAAAGGGTTTGGTATATTTCTCCGTCGCCAGTAATTCCTTGATTTGGGTAAAAAGGTAGGGTTTACCAAGTACTCCCCGGGCCAGGCCTATCCCATCACAATCAGTCTGGGATAGCACCTCCCGGACCTGCTCAGGCGTATTCATATTACCGTTGGCCAGTACTGCCCCCGCGAATTTCTTTTTAGCTTCCTTGATCAAGCCGATATTTATTGCCCCGGAAAATTTTTGCGCAAAGGTCCGGCCATGGATCATTAAAGCCTGTAGTGATATGGTTTTTACCGCCTCCAGCAGATCCAGTACCGTCACCTCACCGACTTGCGTCCTGGTTTTAATGGATACAGGCAGAGTCGTATTCTCACGTACCGCCGATAAAACCTCTTTAGCCAGCGCCAGATTTTTCATCAGGTAACTGCCAGCTCCGGTTTTGATAACATCCCTGACCGGGCAGCCCAAATTAATATCTATACCGTCTGGATGTACTTGCTCGGTAAGGAACCTGGCCGCATACGCAAAGTGTTCCGGGATCGCGCCAAATATCTGGATGATCAGGGGACGTTCCCGTGGGACAAACTTGAATAACCGTTTGGTTTTCGGTGACTCATAGAATAATCCAGTGACGGAAATCATTTCGCTATAGACGACATCCGCGCCCGCTTCCCGGCAGATCTGACGAAATGGACTGTCAGTCACTCCGGCCATCGGCGCCAGGGCTAAGATCGGCCGCGGCAGTTTCTCCCAAGTAAATTTATTGATTTTTGTCATAATTGTATTATATAATACCACAAAGTTCATCAAGGAGTAAACTCCGTTAGAAATAAAAACGGAGTAAAGAATAAATCAATGTTAAATCATCGCCAGTAATGGCAGAAATTTCTAACGGGGTAAATTGAATATGACTAAAACAAATAAAAATCCAGACTGGCAGTTTATCGATGACCAGGGAACTTTTATCATGCCTAATCCGCAAGCCCTTTCCCGGCTTTATTTCCCGCTCTGCAACGAACAAGGATTGATCTCAGCAATTACCCCTGACCTGCATGGCGACATTAAAAAAGGGCAAAATTCTTTCCTCCTGCAACCAGTCACTGAGTTTGACTTGCACGATCTTAAATCCAAACGTGATTTTTGGATCAATATAGAAGGAGCGGGAGCTTTTTCACTGTCTACTTTGGGACGGGAAGATACCCAGTTGACAGCAGGATTACTTTATCAGAAAATCACCCGGAGAATAGCGAAAGTAAATCTCGAAACCGAGATCACCAGCTTTGTTCCGGTGTCCGGAGAATCGGTCGAATTAATGCAGATTACTATTAAGAACACCGGCCGCAAGCAACTGGTCATTACGCCTACCTGCGCTATACCCATATATGGCCGGTCCGCTGACAATCTCCGTGATCATCGCCAGGTTACCTCCTTACTACATCGTATCCTGGTCAGCCGCTCCGCGGTTATAGTCACCCCCACCATGAGTTTTGATGAACGCGGACACACCTTAAATAAAATATCTTACATCGTACAGGCTTGTACCGGTACAGGAGCTTTGCCCATTGGCGCTTTTCCAACTATAGAAGAATTTATCGGGGAAGGCGGGGATTTGGCTCATCCCGCTAGTATTCTGCATCAGGCTACTCCAACCGCCCAAAACGGCGCGACCAGAGCTGGCAAGGAAGCCATGGGCGCCTTGCGGTTTGCGAATACTATACTTAAACCGGGCAAAGAGATTTCCTATATCGTGATCATGGGTATTACCGCTGATCCTAAGGATACTAAACGCTGGTTAATAAAATTTGGCTCTACAGAAAAATTTTCCACCGCCTTGACCGCTAACCAGAATTACTGGCACGAACGTCTGGGACAGATCAGCTTTGACACAGATAACGACAAATTCAATAATTGGACCAAATGGGTCATGTTACAGCCGATCCTGCGCAAGATCTGCGGCAACTCATTCCTACCAGACCATGATTATGGCCGCGGTGGGCGGGGTTGGAGGGACTTATGGCAGGACTTGCTGGCCTTGATCCTGATTCATCCTGGCGAAGCTAGGAGTTCACTGGTCAATAATTTTGCCGGGGTTAGGATCGATGGGTCAAATGCCACTATCATCGGTCATAAGCCAGGAGAATTTATTGCCGATCGCAATAATATTACCAGGGTTTGGATGGACCATGGCACCTGGCCTTATCTTACTTTAGAATTGTATTTACACCAGACGGGGGATTTTGAAATTCTCCTGGAGGAAACATCCTATTTCCGCGATCCGCAGCTTATGCGCGGTAAATACCGTGATTCTGACTGGACACCTCAATACGGCCTGCAATTAAAGAATAAAAAAGGAGAACTTTATTGGGGTAGTATAATTGAACATATCCTAGTGCAACACCTGGTACAGTTTTATAATGTGGGTGAACATAATCACATCCGGCTGGAAGGCGCGGACTGGAATGACGGGCTGGACATGGCCAGCGAACGCGGCGAGAGCGTCGCCTTCACCGCTTTATATGCCGGAAATATGATCAAAATAGCAGACTTATTGGAAACTTTTGCCCAGCGCAAACAAATAGCCACTATTTCTCTAGCGACCGAAATAATGATCCTGCTGGATAGTATCGGTTCGTCCACTAACTATAATGTTATCAGCGAAAAACATAAAATCCTGGACCATTATTTTGCCGCAGTCACTCCGGCCCTCAGTGGCAAGAAAAAAGAAGTCCCCCTGACGGCAATAGTTAAGGACCTGCGCACTAAAGCCCAGTGGATACGTAACCATATTAATGAAAACGAATGGCTCAGCGTCAAAGGCGGAGCGAATTTTTTCAATGGCTATTACAATAATGACGGGCAGAGGGTTGAAGGAGACCATTCTAAAGGCTTGCGCATGACTTTACCTGGACAAGTTTTCCCGATCTTGGGAAATATTGCCCAGCAAGAGCAAATTCCCCAAATTTTCACCGCGGTTAAGAAATATCTACAGGATAAAAACTTAGGCGGATTCCGGCTAAATACTAATTTCCATGAGTTGCAACTCAACCTGGGTCGGGCTTTTTCCTTTTCCTATGGGGATAAAGAGAACGGCGCGTTCTTTAACCACATGTGCGTAATGCTGGCTTACAGTTTGTATGCCCGGGGTTTTGTCAGGGAAGGATACGAAGTTCTCTCCTCTATTTATCATATGGCCGCACAAACCAGTCAGAGTAAGATCTATCCGGGTATTCCTGAATATTTTAACTCCAGCGGCCGGGGTATGTATCACTACTTGACCGGTTCTGCCAGCTGGTTTATCGTAACCCTGTTGGAAGAAGTTTTCGGGATCAAAGGCTTTTTTGGCGATCTCCTTCTTAATCCAAAGTTTTCCCTGTCCCAGATCAATGAACTTGGCCAGATCAGCGTAACTACCACATTCGCGGAAAAAAGGATTAAAGTAATATATGTTAATACCCGGAGCCTGGAATATAATAAATATTCTGTCCAGGCCATCACTATTAACGGTGAGAAAACAGATTTCCGGCTGATCGGCAAAGCCGCAGCCTTGATCACCCGCTCTGCCCTGCTGGCCCGCGCTAATAAAAAAATAAATCTTATTGAAGTTACTTTGGAATAATTTTAGGACTCCGTGTTAAAATAAAAAGGAGCAGGATTTTCCTGCTCCTTCTCTTTGATCTTCTTTATTGTTACTTTAATCCTGCTTTTATTTTATTCCTGTACCACTCTGGTCTTCCGTCCGGATCTCTTCCCTTAGTTCCTTATTTTCTTTATGCTGCTCCTGTATATGCTGCCGATTTTCCAACTGTTGCTGTTGCCGTTGAGTTTTGATCGCCGCTATTTTCTGTTCCTGGGTCATATTCTGATCATTGGCGATCTTTTCAAAGAAAGCCACATTTTCACTGTGTCTTTGTTCACGGAAACTAACGTTTTCCTCATACTGCTGCTCAAAATGATCGATCAATTCCGTTTTCTCGGCATCGGTCAATTTATTGTTACCAGCCAGTCGGTTTTTTAGGAAAGCCATATTTTCTTCATGCTGTTTCTGGATAAAAGCCTTATTTTCCTGTTTCTGAGTTTGATTCCGCTGTTCAATCGCGGCCTTTTTCTCTTCTTTTGTTTTGCCTTCCAAACTTTCCCGTAATTCCTTGTTTTCCTGGTGTTGTTCTTTTAGGTGTTCTTGTCTTTCCGTTCTTTGCTGTTGCCTGAATTGCTTGGTCTCTTGTCCGGTAGCCGAGCCCTTATTCATTCCTTGTCCCTTATTCGCGGCACACAGGACGACGGGAGAAAGGAATAGCATCGCTACTACTAACGTTAGTGACTTTTTCACGCTGCACCTCCAATAATTTTTAGCTTCCGTTAATATAGACGCAACACCGGGCTAAAGGTTTACACTAAGAGTACACCAGTAAATACGAGGGGCCGTTACCAGCCAAAACTAAATATAGTGCAATAGTTGTTTACTTTTCTCTTTTACTGCCTTAAGCACTTACTGGCTAACTTTATTTAGTGGTTTCCAGTTCTTGATTATCTCTTCCAGAGCCTGGTAACTGGGTTTTTCAGTAAAATCAGAGCGGATCAGGCCAAAATAATCTACCCCGCTGCCAAAATGCTCTTGCGTATCGCGGAAAAATGCCCAGAATACTTTGTCCACCTGTTCATCTTTAATAAAATCAGTATAGATCAGCTTAACCCAGACCGCTTGTTGCTGTTCGTCCGGGTTCTTGCCGTTCCACCATTGCTTTACCGTCGAATTTTTAGGCACGCCCGGACAGCCCATCTCGGTTACCCAGATCCGTTTTTTACTATCTTCAAACCTGGCCATTATTTTCTTTACCTGGGTGACGGCGCTCTGCGCAGACTTAACGGGAGCAGGCCTTAAAGGGGAACTCAGGACATGGACATTGACGATATCAAAATAATCTTTGCCGCCGTTTTTATAAATATACTCTATCTTATAGCCTTCAGCCAGCCCACCCATTAGGATCTTGCAGCTAGGATCTTCGATCTTAGCGGCTTGGTATACGTCTTTCAACAAGGAGGTGTAGCGTACCAGCATATCCTGCGGCCGCCAATAGGTCCTAGAATCAGGCTCGTTCCACACTTCCCAGTATTTTACCTTGTTTTTATAGCGCTTGATCACTGCCGTGGCGAAATTTACAAAGAACTTATTTTCACGGGGCGCTGAACACCACAGGTAAGCAGGAGGTTCGGCAGCCCACCCGGCGCAATAAGAAAAAATACCCAAAACACGGATATTATTTTCACTCAATAGGTTAACAATGCGATCATAACGGCTAAAGTCCCATTTACCTTCGAACTCTTCAATGTCGCTCCAGCCAAAATCCATCCGCACATAAGCAATCCCGGCTTTTTTCAGTGCGGCAACCGCTTTATCCAGCTTCTCTCCTTTATAGGAAAAATTATTCCATTTATGATCCCAATTCAGGAAAGCCAGGGAGGCAAAAGGATTATACCCTATTTCCCGCCAATCATAGGGCGAAGGATCATATTGGTTAGTGATGCCATCTTTATCATAATCATTGCTAGACAGATCAAAGGTTATTTTATTCTCTTGCGCTGACTGTAAAATCGCTTTCAATTCATTTTCAGTGGGGATAGAGGCATCATTCCGGATATGCCATTCCAATGAATTTTTAGAAAAATCAGGTACAGGATACTCAACATCGTTGAATTTAAATCCGCAGAGCACTATCAGACTGACTAACCATACTCCAATTTTTTGCATCTTGAGCCTCCATGATTATTATTTAAGCGGTTCCCAGTTCTTAGTTATCTCCGCCAGTGCCTGGTAGCCTGGTTTTTCAGAAAAATCCCAGCGGATCAGGCCAAAAAAATCCACCCCATTACCGAAATGTCCTTTCGTGTCACGGATAAAGGCCCAGAATATTTTATCTACTTGTTCTTCTTTAATCAAGTTAGTATATACTTGTTTTACCCAGTCAGCCTGTTGTTGTTCATCCGGATTGGGACCATTCCACCACTGCTGTATCGGCAATCCCTTAGGCACTCCCGGACAACCTAACTCTGTTATCCAAATACGTTTTTTATTATCATTAAACCTGTTCATGATTCTTTTTACCTGGGCGATCTCGCTTTGCGCCGCTTTAAACGGGGAAGACCGTAGCGGTGAAATGAGAACATGGAAATTAATAATATCAAAATAATCTTTGCCGCCATTCTTATAGAGCCATTCCAGTTTATAGCCATTCGCCATACCGCCAACCAGTATCTTACAGCTGGGATCAGCGACTTTAGCTGCCTGGTATACATCTTTTAATAAAGCAGTATAGCCGACCAGCATATCCTGTGGCCGCCAGTAGGTCCTGGAATCAGGCTCGTTCCATACTTCCCAGTATTTTACCTTGTTTTTATAGCGCTTAATCACCGCCGTAGCATAGTCGGTAAAAAACTTATTATTAACCGGCGCTGAACACCACAAATAGTCTGGTGGCGGAGCTGCCCATCCCGCACAATAGGAAAAAATACCCAGGATACGGATATTATTATCGCTTAGTACTTTCACGATACGGTCATAATTCTCAAAATTCCACTTACCTTGTGATTGTTCTATATCGCTCCAGGAAAAATCCATGCGAATATAGGCAATGCCCGCCTTTTTCAAAGCCGCTACCGCTTTATCCAGGCTATCCCCTTTAAAAGCAAAGTAATTCCACTGGTGATTCCAATTCAGGAAAGCCAGCGCGGCAAAAGGGTTGTATCCGGTTTCCCGCCAATCATAGGGCGAGGGATCGTACTGGTTTGGAATGCCATCTTTATCATAATCAGCACTGGCCGGATCGAAAATGATCTTGCTCTCCTGCGCTGATTGTAAAATTACTTTTAATTCATTTTCGGTAGGGATAGAGGCATCATTCCGAGTGTGCCAGGCCGGAGAATTTTTCGAAAAATCTGGTAATGGATACTCAGCTTCGTTAAATTTGAAGCCGCACAAAACCATTAAACTGACTAAACAAAGAATTATTCTTAGCATCCTTATCTCTCCTTAAAGATAAACCCTGCTCCGACATTACATCGAAGCAGGGTTTAATGGTCGTTATTATAAGACAGCTTTAGGGCTCGCCCTTCAACTTCGCTCAGGGTTGCCTTTCAACTAGACAATTACCATCTCTTCCCGCCACCGCCACCATATCCGCCTCTACCACCGCCGCCGCCGTATCCACCTCTGCCGCCACCGCCGCCGCCACGTCTTCCA
>JAQUQP010000033.1 GCA_028716025.1 bacterium
GGTCCCAAACACCGTCTAACAGCACTGACTGATTTAACTTTTTGTCTCCCCATAGCTTGGTGCCGCTGGCATTGTATTTAGCGCCATAAACATCAATGGCCCCGTTGCGGCTGTCTATCCAAACCATGACCATGTTACCGGAGGTATCGCGCGCTATGCTCATGTTCTTTTGGGTATAGCTGGAGGTGCTGGTGGTCGGCAAAGAAACCTGCCCTGTGGCAGTGTTCCATACCGCAGTAGTATTGGATGCTTTGTAAGCTGTGCTAGTGAATGTTTCGGTAAAACTGGTAGTAGTAGCTAAAGACACCTGCCCATACAAGATGCAGGAAAAAATAGCCGTGCTTTTTAATGCAGACTTAAGGATGGTCCCGGCCTTCATTGTTGCCTCCTAAAAAAAATATAGTCCCCCGAATCAGTGTTTGAAAATGCTACCAAACTGATACGATGTCTCCATGTATCAATTTGATCATACTTTCACACACCTCAACGGAGCACTATTTTAGGATAACAACATACTTTCTCGAGTACTCGAGAGTGGTGTTTTTATGTGGTTTTTAGATTCAGCACTAAATATAGCAGTTATTTGCGATTTGTCAAGCAATTTTATTTTAACGCTTCCTGTTTAAGGATTTTCCAGATCCCTTGTTCTTTTCTTAAAGTCAGGATTAATGCCCCTTCACTGACCGTATCCATTATCTTTATTTCCCTGAAAATAGCATCAATTTTATAAGTATAGTTAAGAGTGGCGAGATCATGGCCGGTAAAGAGGATCGGGCCGGTAATAGAGTATGTTCTCTTAATATCATCATATTGCCGGAAAATATCGCTGATCCTGAGTTTATAGGTCTCAAAATTAAGGCTTTTAACTGTAGGATCTTCTACCACGCATTCGGTACTATAAGCCACCATGTATTCATCAACATTTTTGACTTTTTCAGCTTCTTTAAGCTTCTCCAGGACTCCGGTAATAGCCTTTATGTTTTCCTTTTGTTCCTGTTCACTAATCACTGGCGCTACTGTAGCAGCCGGTTGATCAATGTTACCGCGAATAAATATCTGGTTATTATCCCTGGTCACCTCTTGCACTGTCTTATTTTTATCCAGGATGCCTACTATCCTCATCCGTTTAGCCTGGGTGCCAAAAGTGTAACTTACTTCACTGGCGTAAGTGCCTTGGCTGGGTATTTTTGGTATATCTTCATAAAGACGACTGGTTTCTTTGTTATCTTCCAAGACCAGTAATTCCAGTAAGCAGGGAGTACTGGCTCCCAAGCCAATATTGGTTACGGTATATTTAATTTTATTCGGCGCGCCGGCTATAGGCGGCATAGTTACCAACTCTATCTTAGCCAGAGCCAGGTCTGGCAAAATGGATTTGACGGTAATGGTTATTGTTTTTTCATTATTAGCGCTGTTAATTTCACCCAGCGCGTTATCCCGATTAATAACGACCTTAATCGTATGCTCCCCTGGCTGGGTAAAGACATAATTAATTGCTGAGTCCCTGTTTTCTTCCACTGGCAAATAAACTTCATAACTAATATCTTGCGCTTCCCTATCGTCAATGAAAAATTTCAGGTTGTAGGGAGAAAGGCTACCCTCATCAGCGCTCCATATCGGCCTGATGGCGATCTCTTCCCCTGTCTCATAAAATGGTTTAGCTGGTTCCAGATCAAGACGAACAATGCGGAAATCAGGTTTCTTTTCCGGAACTATCTTGAAGGCGACAGTTTTTGCTATGGGGGGGGTGCTTTTTAATTTGATCTCCACGTTCCCGTCCAGGGCTTTAGTAGCGGTAGGCGTAAATGGTAATTCGAATAATTTCTTTTCCCCTGCCGCTAACGGCGCCAATAAAAATTCCTTATATAATTTGCGGTATCCGGCTGCCCTGTTTTTACCTTCTTCAATAATAACCGTGATCTTTTCCGGAGGAACTGGAGTTGTACCGGTATTCCTTATACTGAAATTAAAGAGCACTTCTTTTCTGCTTATTAAGGGTTGGGTATGGGAAAAACTGATATCTTCAATAACCAAAGCGGTACCAGCCTGCTCAGCAAGCGCTGAACCGGTGATAAGAAGACCTAGTAACAATAAGTATAGTGTTTTTTTGATCTTGCTCATAAAAAACCTGCTTTAGAGAAAATAAGGGGACATATAAGTATGTCCCCTAGCTCAATTATTAAAAAGAGTAAACAACTATTTTTGTGTTTTGGTCATTTCCATTAATGAAAGAGCAATGGAAAAAGCTAAAGCACAAATGGTAAATTGGCCATATGCCCGGACTGAAAATCCCAGCAATTCTGACCCCTTCATAGAGGCAGCAACCATGGATGTAATAAACCCGACAAAAGCTAGAAAAATGAATACTTCAGACCAACGTCTCATTTCTTCACCCCCTCTTTCTTCAGGTTCTCCAAGAATCCTTACTGAAACTTCTTATGTTCGTCTTATGGTATATATAGCAAAAAATACTTTACCTTGTAAAGCTCTTTTTATGGCTTTTCAGGTTCCGTGGCGATGGCCAACTTTTCCACTCCGCTTTTTTTAGCAATGTCCATGGCTTGCACGACCACCCCATGCAGCACCGCGCGATCTGCTTTAATTATCAGCGCGCTATCTTTCCGGCTGGAATATTTTGCCTTTAATTCCTGCGGTAAAGTAGCCAAGTATATTTTTTTTTCGCCCAGGTAGAACTGGTTATCCTTAGTAATGGTCAGTACCAGCTGTTTTTCTGGGTGTGGGTCGCTCGTAGCCGCTTGCGGAAGTTTTACTCCTATGGCCTGTGGTAAACCGAAGCTGGCCCCGATCATAAAGAAGATGACCAGGTTAAAAATGACATCTGTCATTGGAGTTGGATCCAGCCGCTCTATCAGGCGATGATGTCTCCGCCTAAACTTCATTTTATCTCCCTGGTAACTATACCGATCAATTCGGCTGAGCTTTTTTCAATGCCCAACACAAAAGTATCCACTTTAGAAATAAAATAGTTATATGCTACAACCGTAGGTATCGCGATAAAAAGACCGTATGCCGTGGTTATCAGAGCTTCGCTTACTCCACTGGCTACGACCTGGGGAGTAGTGACATTAGCCGCGGCTATGGCATTAAAAGCGGCGATCATCCCCGTTACGGTGCCGGTAAACCCGAGTAGCGTTGAGACACTGGCCAGCGTGGACAAAGTGGGCAAAAACTTTTCTAAACGGGGAATAGCATCCAGCCCCGCTTCTTCCATGGCTTCCTCCATGGCCACCCGGCCATGTTCCTTGTCTTTCAGACCGGCAGCCAGGACAAAAGCCACTGGCCCGGGGGTTTGTTCGCATAAAGTGATCGCTTCAGCGATCAAGCCGGTATAAACCAATTTTTTTAACTCGGCCATAAACCGGGCTATATCAGTCTTAGCCCGATGATAATAAATGAACCTTTCAATAATAATAGCGGCGGATAATATGGAACATAATAACAGCGGCCACATCATTATCCCGCCTTTAGAAAAATATTCCAACACAATTTTCTCCTTTTTTTGCTTTTACTATCAACTACCAACTACGAACCCCGATGATAGATCGGGGCGGACTATGAACCGTTTTTAAGGTGACCAACTGGGAGTATGGATCTCTCCTTTGAACTGATCAGCGAATTCACCAGGGAACAGAGGCCGCTGGTTTGAGCCGTCATTATTCATCACAAATAGCTGGCTTTGCCCATTACGGGTGCTGACAAAGACCAGAAAGCGTCCGTCCGGTGACCAACTGGGATTCTCATTCCTCTTGGCATCCTTGGTCAACTGTTGCTGGTAATTGCCACTGACATCAGTGGTAAAAATATTGAACTCTCCACGCGCCATCCTGCAGACATAGGCAATACGCTCGCCGGTCGGCGACCATTCGGGAGAATCAGTATAAATATTATTATAGATCAACCGGCGCACATTCGCGCCATCTATATCCGCAACAAACAATTGCGGGATCCCGGTCCGGTCACTGATAAAGACAAGGTCCCGGTTACTCGGCGACCAGCTGGGAGAAGAGTCGATGCTTTTATTATTAGTAAGGCGGCGAATTATTTCACCTGACGGATTCAGCAGGTATAATTCAGGATTCCCGTCCTTACTCAGGACGATCACCAGCAAATTGCCATTCGGAGAAAATCTGGCCATGGTATTCAATCCCTGGATCCCCGAAAGCATTTTACGCCCGGTGCCATTCTCTTTGATAATATACAGGTCTGGATTATTGTCTTTGTATGAAGTGTAAATAATTTTTTTGCCGTCAGGGGTCCACTTTGGCAGCAGGACCAGGGAATTTTCCTTGGTCACCGGCCTGACTCCATACCCGTCATAATCAACCAGGTAAATTTCCCGGCGGCCATTTAGCTCTCCTACAAAGCAGATCTGGGTATGGGCAATGCCTTTTTCACCGGTATAGCGAAAAACGATTTCATCGCTGAAATCATGGACAGACTTGCGCAAGATCGTCTTGATCGCCTTATACCTCACTCCGGTTACCCTTACTTTACTGGCAGTATCGAACAAATAACATTCTAGGACATATTGGTCATCCTTTTTGGTAATTGTGCCCCTTACTACCGCATCCACTCCCTGGTCGCTTAATTCGTTAAAATTCAGTTTGGCGGACCGCAATTGTTGGTCATCTATCCCGTCGATAATAGTGAAATATCCCGATAGGTTTAAGTCATTTCTGATGATTGCCGCGACCTGCGCTCCCAGATTGTCTTCACCCAGGTCCTCTAATTCATTAAAAGGCGCTACCGCAATATTTATTTTACGGGATTCAAACTTGGAAATATCAATGGTTACGTCTTTATTTTCCGCCAATACCGGGGTAGCCGCCAGCAGCCACAACATTAAAATACCTATAACCTTTTTAACCATTCTCTTACCCTTCTTTTTTAAATTCAAAACCAAAATGGACTCCCAGAAAATTACCGCTGTATTCTTCGGGCAACGGTGGGAACGGGCTGGAAAGCAAAACTGCCCGTAAGGCCGACTGGTCTAAAAATGAGATACCGGATGATTGCTCCACTTTTTGGTCATATACTTTGCCGGCTTTATCGATCTTGAAAAAAACCACTACTTTTTTATGTACTACGCCTTCATAATCAAAATTCCAGTTGGCCGTGACTTTTTTTTGGATAATATTGAGATAATATAAAAAAGGAAAATCAGTGACATCAGGCACGATAGCCGTAGATTGAGTTTTAACTGGCGCGGGGGCAGCTGCAACCGGCACAGGTTCCGGAGCAGCAGCGGCAACTGTTTTTGCTTCCGGTTTTGGCTCTGCTATTTTATCTTTAAGCTTGACAACCACAATTTCTTTCCTGGGCTCTGCTTTTTTCGCCTTGGCCTTTTTTATTTCTTTGACTTTCTTTTTTTCCGGTACCGGCTTTACTTGCTCCACGGGTTTCGTGGTCGTGGTTTCAGCAGACGGTAAAGATACCAGCTCCACAGGGGAAGAGATCCAATAGCGCATGGTCTTCCTTTGGAACCTCGGTCCCGTCACCAGGAACAAGGTTATGTGCAAACAAAGAGATAATAATAACGCTCTCTTGATGGTGATTTCCGGCGTTATCATTACGTCTTACTCCTTCTTTTTAGGTTTCTGTAATTCTTTCTTTTTCTCCGCCGCAGCCTTGGCTTCATCTGAATCAGGATACTGGGCTATAACTTCATCCAATGATCGTAAAGCTTCTTCTTTCTTATCCATTAACTCCAAGGCTAAAGCAATTTTTAGTTGGGCTGCGGGATTTTTGACGCTCTGGGCATAAGCCAGAGGGACCTTTTTAAATTCTTCGATCGACTGGGCATACTTTTGTTGGCTGAAAAAGCACTCCCCGATCCAATATTGGGCGCTATCCGCCAGAACACCGGAAGGATATTTTTCCAAGTATTGCCGGAAACCCATTACCGCCAGGTCAAAATTCCCTTTGGTATAGTCAGTATAAGCAACCTGGTAAAGCTTTTCAGACGAGACAGCTAATTCAGCCGCGGCCCTGTCTTCCAAGGCTTTTAAACGTGATTGCCAGGCAGCTTCCAAATTATCTATCCGCAGGCTGACCTTATCAATTCTATTATTACTCTCGTCAACTTTAGCTTCAACCTTTTGCTGGTCAAGCTCCAGGGTGTCCATTCTGGCCCCGATATCTGCCTGTCCGATCTTGATCTTCGAGGTGGACTTATTCATCCCCTGCTGTACACCTCCGACTTGTTCCTGTAGTCTGGCCAGGTCCTCTTTTAGCGTAGCCATTTCCTCCCTGGTAGCAAAACAACCAGGCAAACATAACCCGCCAAAAATAAATAATAAAATTAATTTTTTCATATTCTCTTATTTAGCCGCCGGTGCCAAATGAGCTCTCCGGTTCTTAGCCCAGGCTTCTTCATTGTGCCCTGGATCAAGAGGCCGTTCTTTGCCGTAGCTGATAGTAAAAATACGTCCCGAGTCGATCCCGGCGTTGATCAGGTAACTGCGCACGGCAGAAGCTCTTTTCTGTCCGAGAGCCAGGTTATATTCCACTGTTCCCCTCTCGTCAGCGTGACCTTCGACCTGGACGACTACCTTGGGATTACTTTTCAGTGTTTCCACGTTCTTGGCCAGGATATCCATCGACGCCTGGGTCAATGTATATTGGTCGTATCCAAAATAGACATCGTCCAGGGTCACATTGATCACCGCGCTGAAATTTATCCCTCTGGAACTCTGTTCCTGCGGGATCGTGCCTTCATCCATAATTCCTTCTTCCGCAGCTGGTTCCTCATTGACTACTACCGGCGGTCTTGCCCCGGGACTTTCAGGGGTCTTTTTAACCGCTTTTTTAGCGCACCCTCCCAGCAAGAATAACGCCAAAGCAATAAAACAACCGATTAATAATAACTTACTTTTCATGATGAACCTCCCTATTAAGTTATAAATTACATTATACAACCGTCGAATTTAAAGTCAAGAACTCTTTCAGGTATTGGCCGGTATATGATCTCTGCTCCGCGGCTACTTCCTCCGGGGTACCGGAAGTGATCAACTGTCCGCCCGCTTCTCCGCCTTCCGGACCAAGGTCAATGATAAAATCAGCGGTTTTGACTACATCCAGGTTATGCTCTATGATCAGGACCGTATTACCTTTATCTGTCAGCCGGTGAAGAACATCTAATAAATTATGAATATCGGCAAAATGTAGTCCGGTTGTCGGCTCATCCAGGATGTAGATGGTCTTGCCGGTACTGCGCCGTCCTAGTTCCGCGGCCAATTTAACCCGCTGCGCTTCTCCTCCTGATAAAGTAGTAGCTGACTGACCAAGTTTTATATAACCGAGTCCGACATCAAACAGGGATTGCAAAGGCCGGTTGATCTTGGGTATCATTTGGAAGAAGGACAATGCTTCCTCGACGGTCATATTAAGTACTTCAGCAATATTTTTTCCTTTGAATTTAATCTCCAGTGTTTCCTGGTTGAACCGCGCTCCTTTGCATTCTTCGCATTTAATATAGACATTGGGAAGAAATTGCATCTCTATCTTAATAACCCCGTCTCCCTGGCAGGTTTCGCATCTTCCGCCTTTCACATTGAAGCTGAACCGGCCTGGTTCATATCCCCGGACGCGGGCATCAGGCAGCTGGCTGAATAGCTCCCGGATCGGAGTAAATACACCGGTATAGGTAGCCGGATTAGAGCGCGGAGTGCGGCCGATCGGGGACTGGTCAACCATGATCACTTTATCTACCAGGTTCAGTCCCTTGATCGCGGTGAATTTTCCCGGTTTTTCCTTGGCGCTTCCCAGCTTTTGAGCCAGGGCTTTATAGATGACTTCATTAACCAAAGTGCTTTTCCCTGAACCACTCACTCCAGTCACGCACACAAACAAGCCCAAAGGGATTTTTATATTGATATTTTTTAAGTTGAAATGGCTGGCCCCGATTATTTCCAGGAACCTGTTGCCTGGTTTTCTTCTTTCTGGAGGGATAGGGATCCTTATTTTACCACTTAAATATTTACCGGTCGAAGAAGCATCACAGTCCAAGATATCTTTGAACGTGCCTTGGCAAACGATACGGCCCCCATGTTCGCCGGCTCCGGGCCCCAGGTCCAGGATATAATCTGCCCTTCTCATAGTATCCACGTCATGTTCGACAATAAGGACCGTATTTCCCAGCTTTTTTAATTCTTCCAGGCTGCCTAACAACCGCGCTGTATCGCGGGCATGCAAACCGATAGTCGGTTCATCCAGGACATATAACACACCTACCAGGCCGGAACCGATCTGGGTGGCCAGTTGTATGCGCTGCGCTTCTCCTCCGGCCAGAGTGCTTGTTTCCCTGGCTAAAGTGATATAATCCAATCCGACATCCAGTAAAAATTTTAGGCGAGCTTTAATCTCCTTCAATATCTGTTGGCTGATCTTTTGCTCTTTTTCATTCAAGGGCAACGTTTGGAAAAATTCCATACTTTCCTTGATAGATAATAAGACAAGATCAGCGATAGATTTGTTCCCGATCTTTACGCTCAAGGCTTCCTTGCGCAGGCGCGCGCCTTTGCAGATCGGGCAAGGATGGGTCATCATATATTTCTGGTATATTTCCTCACGTACAAAATCACTTTCCGTCTCTTTATACCGCCGCTGTAAGTTGGTGATGACTCCTTCAAAAGTGCCAGCGCTATCGCCATATAAAATAATGTCTTGCTTTTCCGGAGTGAGTTTTTTGAACGGTATTTCCAGGGAGATCCCGTATTTTTTTGAAACCCCCGTCAATAATTCAAAATACCAGTTATTCCAGGCCCCCTTCCAGCGGTGCCGCTTAGTCGTGATGGGCTGGCTCCAAGGGACCAGTGCCCCGTCATAAATAGACAAATTACGGTCAGGGACTACCAGGTCGGGATCCACTTCTATCTTATGTCCCAGTCCGGTACACTCGGGACAGGCACCGTGCGGAGCATTGAAAGAGAAAAAACGCGGAGAGATTTCCGGCAGGCTGATGCCGCATTTTTGACAGGCATGATGCTCGCTATAAACCTGGTCTTGACCGGAGACGTTGATCACGACCATGCCCTGGCCAAGTTTCAATGCCGTTTCTACTGAATCCGCGATCCTGCTCTTTGATCCCTGGGATATCTCGATCCGGTCCAATAAAACCAGGATATCATGTTTTTTATGTTTATCCAGCTTGATGTCTTCTTCCAGGGCATATTGTTTGCCATCGATCCGGACTTTCAGGTATCCTTCCTTGCGAACACGTTCAAAGAGGTCTCGATACTCTCCTTTGCGTCCCTGCACCAGTGGGGCCAGTATCTGGACCTTGGTACCAAAAGATAATTTATTTATCTGGGTAATGATCTGTTGGGCGGTTTGCGGCTGGATCGGAGAACCGCATTGCGGGCAGAAAGGCTTGCCGATGCGGGCAAAAAGCAACCGCATGTAATCATAGATCTCCGTAGTAGTACCCACGGTAGACCGGGGATTATGCGACATGGCTTTTTGCTGGATAGCGATGGCTGGAGAGAGTCCTTCAATATAATCGAGGTCTGGTTTATCCATTTGTTCCAGGAACTGGCGGGCATACGCGCTCAATGATTCCACATAGCGTCGCTGGCCCTCGGCATAGATAGTATCGAATGCCAGTGATGATTTGCCTGATCCTGACATCCCGGTGATCACAACCATCTGGTTGCGGGGTATTTCCACGTCTATATTTTTTAAATTATGCTCTCTGGCGCCTTTAATTATTATCTTGTCCATAATTTACCTTTAAAATTTCTAAATCCTAAGCCTTAAATCCTAAACAAATTCCAAGCCCTAAATTCAAATTTTCAAAATACTGCAACATTTGAATTTTGAACATTTGAAATTGTTTAGAGTTTAGACATTAGGATTTCGGATTTAAGCCTTCCCTATTAACTCTTCGATCTTTTTTAATAATTGGTCCGGTTCAAACGGCTTGGTCATATATGCGTCAGCTCCTAATTGCTGTCCCAAATTCCGGGATTCCTCGGCACTGCGGGCCGTCAGCATCACGATCGGGATCTTTTTGTAATTATTGTCAAATTTCAACATCCGGCATACTTTAAATCCGTCTATTACCGGCAGGACCAGGTCCAGCAGGATCAAGCTTGGATTGACCTTATGCACTAGTTCCAGTCCTGCTTTCCCGTCATGAGCCATAAATACGCTATAGCCATTGGCTTCCAGCCTGATCTTTAACATCCTGGCGATAGGCACCTCATCATCCACTACCACGATCTTTTTACGATTATCATTTTCCACCGGGATTTGTTTTTCCTGGAATTCTGCCACTAACTGCTCGGTCATATACACAATAATATCCGCGGCAGCAGGCTTTTTTATATATTTGGTGACACCCAGTGTCATCGCTTCCAGTAAAGCATCTTTTTCAGTTTCATCAGACAATATCAGAACGGGCCAGCTTTTGGTACGTTCGGTTGTTTTCAACCGCCGGACAAATTCCACCATGCTGATAATTAGTATTTTATCATCGATGACTACCGCGTTGAACGTGCGTTCAGCGGTCATGATCTCATATAGTCCCCTTTTGCCGTCACCGCTCAGGGTTACTTCAAAATTATTCTCTCTGAACTTGGTTTTAAGTTCTTCTCCCAGTTCATAATTATCGCTGATGATCAAAACACTTTTATCCGCCATTGCTCAACCTTTAGTCTGAAGTTTTTAGTTCCGAACCCAATTTCCTCAGAATTTAGACTATACTTACATCCAAAACTTTAAACTTACTTCATTTTAAAAGCTTTCTGATCTTTTCCATTAATATTTCAGGCTCAAACGGTTTGGGCATATAATCATCCGCCCCAGCTATCACGCCTAAGTCATTGGCTTTTTCCTCCGCCTTTACCGATAACATTAAGACTGGAGTACTTTTAAAAATCGGATCTTCTTTCAACTTGCGGCATACTTCAAATCCATCCATTTTCGGCATCATGACATCCAGGATGATCAAGTCAGGTTTATATTGCTGAGCCTTAGCCAGCCCTTCTACTCCGTCATTGGCAATATCCGCTTCATATCCCGAAGCTTCCATCCGGATTTTCAGCATCCTGGCTATCTGCTTTTCATCATCAACAATAAGGATCTTCTTTTTCATAAGGTTCCTGATAAGAATTATTTGCGTTACAAGAATTCATATTTTTGAGCGCCTGTCCGCCAATCTTGCTGGGCGGAAGACTATGAGCGAACCTTACAAAGGCCTATCTTGCAAGTTATTGTGCGCAGACTCCAATAATTCCTTCGGCTTATCGCTATTATCCGGATAAGTGGTTCTACCGATCTTCAACCAGGGTTTTTGGTCTTTTATCCGGATTTCAGCCTTGGCCAATGATTCGATAATCCTACGTTCCACTGCTTTGACCCCTTCCGCGTTCGCTTCCGGCAAAATAAGTATTACTTCCTCACCCTCAATGATCACCTTGTCGTACGGTCGGCGAATCGTCCGGCTGATGAGTTGTTCCAGTTTTTTAAGCTCCATTTCTATTTCAAAACCAGCCAGGTCCTTGAAATTTTCAACCTTGATGACCAATATAGAGAACTTGGACTGGTAAATAAACGCGGTCTTGATCACTTCTTCCAGTACCAGTGTCAAGTAAGTCTTATGCTGTCTCTCTTCCAGGAATAGCTCATCTTCCGGTTTTATCTTTATTTCAGATTCCTTCTGGCCGGCATACCGGGGCAAAGTAAAAGTAAATTTACTGCCTTTGCCCAATTCACTTTGCACGGAGATCTTGCCTCCATGAGCTTCTACCAGACTTTTGGCAATAGACAACCCCAAGCCGCTGCCGCCGCTCTGCCTGGTAAGATGGGAACCGATCTGGTAGAATTTTTCAAAGATCCTGTCCACCTCATCTTTTGGGATACCCAATCCAGTATCAGCCACGCTGACCTCTACAAATCCATTATCCTGTTCAGGATCATTCATGGATCCTTTTTCTGTCACTGCTATCGTGATCCTGCCGCCATCACTGGTGAATTTCAGCGCGTTATCTATCAGGTTGGTCACGATCTGAGTTATTTTATCGGAATCACCAAATACCTTGGGTACATCCCGGGAAATATTAAACTCCAGGGCTATCTTTTTCTCCAGCATGGAGCCTCTATAACTGTCTCTTAAATTTTCCAGTAGTTTATTTACGTCAACTTCTCTTTTAGCCAGCCTCAACCTACCGGCTTCTATGCGGCTGACATCCAATAAGTCGCTGATCAGTCGGCCTAAGCGGCTAGCCCCGTCCAAGGCCATGTTCAGGCATTCTTTTTGCGTATCGTTAGTCGGTCCGGCAGTGCCATCCAGGTTCAGCCTGATGCCTTCTTTGATAATGGTCAACGGGGTGCGCAATTCATGGCTAACCATGGAAACAAATTCACTTTTTGTCTGGTTCAAGCGTCGTAATTCGTTCGTCTGCTGGTTTAATCGTTCATAAGCAAAACTCAATTCATCGTTGGCCGCTAATAGTTCAGACTGGGCAGCCTGCAATTCCTGCTGGCTGATCGTCAGTTCTTTATTCTTTAATTCACATAAGTTATCGCTTTGCCGCTTACCCCAATAACCTACAGCCAATAGGATCACTACTGCCAGCATCAACAGCACAAAAATGATAAGTAAATATACATTTACCGGTACATTCACCAGAAGCTCCTGTGAAACTTAAAAATCAAATCTTCAATATTAAAACCACAAACCAAAATTAATAATTATTATTACCCTATTTTTGATTTCTTATTTTTGATTTTTGATATTTCGTCAACAGTATCTTTTTGCCATTGTAAATCATTTCTCTTGGGATAGTCAATAGTATAATGCAGGCCGCGGCTCTCCTTGCGTTTGATCGCTGATCTAATGATAATTTCCGCGACCGTGGCAATGTTGCGTAATTCCAGCAAATCGCTGGTAACGATAAAATTCCAGTAATAATCGGCAATTTCTTTCTGTAAAAGCTCGATCCGGCGTTTAGCCCGGGCCAGCCGTTTTTCCGAACGTACGATGCCGACATAGTTCCACATTAAGCGACGGATCTCATCCCAATTATGCGTGACCATGATCGATTCATCACTTTCCACTGCTTTACCGATATCCCAGGGTTTGACCGGAGGGAAAGAAACTTTATCTTGCACATCCAGGATCGCGTCTTGTGAGGCGTTATGAGCGTAAACCATGGCTTCCAACAAAGAATTGCTGGCTAAACGATTGGCGCCATGCAAGCCGGTATGAGCCACTTCCCCGATGGCGTAAAGTCGGTCAATAGTTGTCCGGCCATTCACGTCAGTCATGATCCCGCCACACATATAATGAGCCGCCGGGGCCACTGGTATAGGCTGCCTGGTCATATCAATGCCAAAAGAGCGGCATTTCTTATAAATATTGGGAAATCTTTTTTTAACATAATCCGCAGGTTTATGGGAAATATCCAGATACACGCATTCATCCCCGGTTCTTTTCAGTTCCGCATCGATCGCTCTAGCTACCACATCCCGCGGCGCCAGGTCTTTCATTGAGTGATACTTTTTCATAAACGTGGTACCGTCTTTCAGCCGTAATATCCCGCCTTCACCGCGCACTGATTCGCTCACCAGGAATGATTTTGCCTGCGGGTGATAAAGACAAGTCGGATGGAACTGGATGAACTCCATGTTGGCGACTTTTGCTCCCGCGCGATAAGCCATAGCCACGCCATCTCCGGTCGCTGTGTCAGGATTACTGGTAAGCAAATACACTTTCCCAGCCCCGCCGGTTGCCAGCACGGTTATTTTGGATAGGAAAGTAACGACTTCCTTTTTATCAATATCTAGGACATAAGCGCCCCAGCAGGTATTATCGCCGCTATTCTTGATCAGGTTAATAGCTATATGATCTTCAAAGATATTGATACTTTTATCCCGCTTGACCCGCGCCAATAATTTTTCTTCGATCTCCCGGCCAGTCAAATCTTGGGCATGAACAATACGCCGCTTGGAATGTCCGCCTTCTCTGGTCAGATCCAAATGCTCAGCATCCTTATCCCAACGGGTAAATTTTACACCATAACTTAATAATTCACGGATCCTCGCCGGCGCGCTTTTGACGACCATAGCCACAACATCAGGATGACATAGCCCGGCTCCGGCAATCAATGTATCCTTAATATGCATTTGGAATGAATCTTCACTGCTTAATACAGCGGCAACACCACCCTGGGCGTAAAAGGTGGAAGATTCAGTCGCCTGCTTCTTGGTAATTATGGCGACTTTACCATATGGAGCTACTTTCAAGGCGAACGAAAGCCCCGCCACCCCGCTGCCGACTACGAGAAAATCAAAATGCACTTGTTTATGTCTGATATTTTTACTCATTATGCCACCATATTATCGATCAACCTGGTTTTGCCTATATAAACAGCCAGGGCGATCACTACTTTACCCTTGATCATCTTGACTGGTTCTAATGTCTCTGCCTTGACTATCTCAATATAATCAACTTTAGCCAGCAAATTGCTTTCAATAATATTCCTGACCTCTTTTTTGATCTTACCTGTATCTTTGATCCTGCTCTTGATCATGGCCTTAGCAACTTTAAGAGCCTCATACAAACAAGTCGCTGACTTTCTTTCCTCAGCGCTCAAATACTGGTTACGCGAGCTCATAGCCAGTCCGTCTTGCTCACGGACGATCGGACAAGCGACGACTTGTACTGGTATATTTAGATCTCGCACCATTTGCTTAATGACCTGCACCTGCTGGTAATCTTTTTGCCCAAAATAGGCTTTATCCGACGGCACTGCGTTAAACAATTTGTTTACGATCGTGGCTACACCGCGAAAATGCCCCGGCCGTGACTCGCCGCACAGCACCTTGGTGATTTTGCCCACTTCCACATAGGTCTGATATCCTACAGGGTACATTTCTGCTGCGCTCGGATTGAAAATAACATCTGCGCCGGCACTCTTGGCTAACCGCGTATCTTTAGCAAATGGCCTCGGATATTTTTTAAAGTCCTCTTTCGGGCCAAACTGGGTAGGATTTACAAAAATGCTCACCACCACCATATTATTCTCTTT
>JAQUQP010000034.1 GCA_028716025.1 bacterium
CATTCACGCATCTTTTACCCGGATACAGTTCATAGTACCGCCGGTATGGTTGCGGTGTGAAGTTAGGCATCAGGACATTGGCCCCGGCCTGCAAACCCGTGATCCGGTAATCTTTTTCCAGGCTGCCCAGGGCAGTGGTAGCCGGCAAGTGGCTATAGCGAGTCACGATCCTGGTCAAGGCCAGGGCGTTTAAAGTCAACAAGGCCTCGCCTTTTTTATCCCCGGCTAACCTGGTCTGGTGATGAGGGATAAAAGGCCCGATCCCGATCATATCAAATTCATGCCGCTTAAAGAACAGGATGTCCCGGGCTATACTGAGTTTTGTTTGTCCTCGCAACCCGACAATGATCCCGGACCCGACCTGGTAACCCAGTTTTTTTAAATTACGCAGGCAGTTTACCCGCCGGTCATAATCCATTTCCGGATGCAACGAACGGTAAATTTTCCGGTCCGTGGTTTCTATTTTTAATAAGTACCGGTCAGCCCCGGCTGCCCGCCAGAGGCGATAAGATCTTAAGTCTTGTTCGCCTACTGAAAGAGTTACTGCCAGGTGATAGCGTTGTTTAGTTTCCCTGATCACTGCCGCCAGCCATACTGCATCCAGGTCCCCGGCTTCACCGGATTGCAGGACCACGGTCTTGATCCCTTGCGCTGCCATATGGGCTACACTCTCGAGCACCTGGGACTGGTTCAGGTGATATCTTCTAATCTTCGTATTTTTCCGGTTCAACCCGCAATAAAGGCAGGTGTTACGGCAATTATTGTCAAATTCAATGATCCCGCGCAAAAAGATGCCGTTACCGGCGAACTTTTTTCTCACCTGGTCGGCATAGGCATACAAGATCCTGGTTTCAGGTTCTGTTGCCAATGACAACAGGAATTCCAGGTCTGCCGCTGCCGGCCGTTGGGCGCTATATACCCGGGTTAAAACATCCTTGATCTTAGACGTACTCATCTCTGACACCCTGGTTAATATCAGCGAAAAACTTAGCCAGTTCGGCCCGTGTTTTTTCATCCAACTGTTGGCTGCATTCCTCGATCAAAGCATAGCCAGCTTTTTTAACTTCCGGTGAAGCAAAATCGTCGAGATATTCTTTCAGGGTGATCAAAGCATTGACACTGCACTTGCCTTTGATCGTACCAGGCTTGGCCAGGTTCATGAAAGCTTCCCCGGTCCTGGATGAGCGATAGCAGGCAGCGCAAAAGCTGGGAATGAATTTTTTCTTGATCAATGAACCGATAACTTCATCCAGGGACCGGTTATCATTCAAAATAAACTGTGAATCCTTAGGCAGCTTCCCCTGGGTCTCTTCATAACCGCCGGGAGAGGTCCGGGAGGCGGCGCTGATCTGGGACACACCTAGATTAAATAATTCATCACGCATTTCCGGCGTTTCCCTGGTGGAGAGAATGATCCCGGTATACGGTACCGCCAGGCGCAGGACAGCGATCAGTTTTTTGAACTCATCGTCACTGACCCGGTGCGGGACATTTTCGCTGAATTCAGATCCCAGTGCCGGCTCGATCCGCGGCACAGAAATGGTATGCGGACCAACTTTGAATTTTTCTTCCAGGTGCTCAATATGCATGAGCATAGCTAAGGTCTCAAACCGGTAATCATAGATACCATACAATACGCCGATCCCGACATCATCAATGCCGGCGGTAAAAGCGCGGTCTACAGCGTCAATACGATTATCCGGATCACGCTTGGGCCCGCTCAGATGCACCTGGCGGTAACTCTGTTCATGATAAGTTTCCTGGAATATCTGGAACGTACCGATACCGGCGGCTTTTAATTGTTTAAATTCTTCCACGGCCAAAGGCGCGCAGTTAATGTTCACCCTCTTGATCCGGTTCTTACCGACGTTAACCGCATATACTGCTTTGATCGATTCAACATAATATTCAATATTAGTCTTGCCAGCTGGTGCCGCTTCCCCGGCCACCAGCAGGATGCGTTTATGCCCGTGTTTTAACAACAACGTAATTTGTTCCTTGATCTCATCTACGGTCAGGGCTTTACGCTCGATCTTTTTATTTTTGGCATTAAACGCGCAATAAGCGCAGCAGTTGGCGCAGATATTACTAATATAAAGAGGAGCAAATAAGACAACACGACTACCGTATATTTGATTTTTCACAAAAGAAGCGGCGGCAAATATTTTTTTCATATAAAGCGGATCTTCTACCGCCAGCAACGCCGCAGTTTCGCTTAAGGACAGCCTTTGCAGAGATTTACTTTTATCCAGGATACGGTCCAGTTCAGCCGGAGGCACATTCCTGGCTGCTTTTAAAAGGGCTTCTATTTTTGGTTCGTCAATGTATTTCATTAGTAACAACCTTCTTTATAGTTTCCAGCAGAGTGGCTGGTTTTACTGGTTTATCCAGTACAAATTTAATATTACTCCATTTGGTCATCATCTCTGTCTGCAGATCACGCAAACCAGTCCGCATAAAGTATCCGGTGAGAAGAATGATCGGGACCTCTTTGAACTTCAGATCCTTGGCCATAGTTTCCGCGATCTCAAAGCCAGCCAGCTTATTATCCATTAACACATCCAGCAAGATCAGGTCAGGCTTGAATGCGACAATAGTTTGATAAGCGTGCTCATGCTTATTTTCCACGCCCACCTCATAATCCACCGCTTCCAGCATATTACGGCAGGCTTCATTAAAATCAGTATCATCATCAATGATCAGTATTTTTTTGATCATAATCTCTTATTGGCCGGGTTGTTCAAAGGCCCCGATCCCGGCTTCTTTCACTTTAGCATATTTTTTATCCTGGCGGCGATATTTTTCCAATATTGCCGGTATCTTCTCCGGGACCATGCGAACGTAAATATCTTCATTTACCTGCATGACCGGCGAAAGCCCGCAGCAGCCCAGGCAACGGGTGATATTCACTCCGAACATGCCATCCTGGGTAGTTTCCCCGATGCCGATCTTTAGTTCTTCCTTAAGCCGTTCCTGGGTCCTGGCGCCGCCGGCAACATAGCAGGCAGTGCCTTTGCAAAGATAGATCTGGTATTTGGCTTTCGGCTGGAGTGAAAAATAATTATAAAACGTAGCCATGCCATAGATATGAGCGGTAGGAATACTAAGTTTCTCGGAAATATACTCCATGGCTTCCTGCGGCAGGTAGCCGAACAAGGTCTGGACATAGTGCAGCGCGCCCATAAGCTGGCCTTGCTGGTCCTTCAACAGCGGGCTGGTTTTAAGGAACTCACCCACTTTTTTCAGTTTTTCCTGTGTTTCTTTTGAAATTTCTTTGGTTTTGTCCTTAGACACAGAATCCTCCAGATTATATACTGACTGTTTCTTTCACTTTCGACGGCACGCCCTGGGGCGACCGGCGGTGATAATGCGTATGCAGCAAATGATGCGACAATTCTCCTAACGGCTGTTTCAGGAATTCCTGGTAAATCTGCTTGATCTGCGGATTCTCATGGGATTTACGGATCTTCTTAAGTTCGTCTATTTTATATAAACCCTGAGCCCGTTTTTCATACCAGGCCTTATCCAGCGCTTCAGCGAAGTTCGGCAGGTAAGGTTGCCCGCCACCGCCCATACAACCACCCGGGCACGTCATTACTTCGATAAAGTGATAGGTACGCTTGCCTTGTTCCATTTCAGTAAAGACCTTATGGACATTGGCCATACCGTAAATTACCGCTACCTTGACTTTAGTCCCGGCGATATCTACTTCAGCTTCTTTGATACCGTCGAAACCGCGGACCGCTTTAAAATCAATAGCTGGTAAAGCCTGCCCAGTGATCACTTCATACGCTGTCCTCAGGGCTGCTTCCATTACCCCGCCGCTGACGCCAAAGATCGTGGCTGCGCCGGTTGATTCACCCATCGGGTTATCAAATTCAGAACCTTTGAGCTCATTAAATTTGATCCCTGCCTGTTTGATCATTTTCACCAGTTCGCGGGTCGTAAGCACAGCATCCACATCCTGGAAGCCGCTGGCATTCATCTCCGGTCGGCTGGCTTCAAATTTCTTCGCGGTACACGGCATGATACTGACGCTATATATATTGGCCGGATCGATCTTCATTTTCTGGGCATAATAGGTTTTGATGAGCGCGCCCATCATTTGCTGCGGTGATTTGCAGGTAGACAAGTTCTCCAGGAACTCAGGATGGAAATGTTCGCAAAATTTGATCCAACCCGGGCTGCAGGAAGTGATCAGGGGCAACTTGTTGTTATTCTTCAAGCGGCTGATAAGCTCATGACCTTCTTCCATAATGGTAAGATCAGCGGAGAATTGCGTATCAAACACCACCTTGAATCCCATCAGGCGCAAAGCAGTTACTGCTTCATACGTTTTATCTTCTCCCGGAGGCAGGCCAAATCCCTCGCCTAACGCCACTCTCACGGCCGGGGCTATCTGGACAACCACGGTTTTAGACGGATCATTGAGACTGCGCCATACTTCCGCTGTAGCGTCTGTTTCCGTGATCGCTGCCGTGGGACAAAATAAGGTGCATTGTCCACAGTTAATGCAGACGCTGTCTTTGATCGGCATGTTAAAGGCTGGCAATACCGTGGTCCGGAAACCGCGATAAGCATATGATAAGGCATTCACGCCTTGTAATTCCGAACATACCCGCACGCATTTCCCGCAGGTAATACATTTTTCCGGGTCCCGGGTGATCCCGGCAGATATATCGACATCATAACGCTTGCGTTCACCCTCAAACGTAAATTCCCGTATACCCAGCGTATTAGCCATTTCCTGGAGATCGCAATTATTATTGCGTTCACAGATCTGGCAATCACGCGGATGGTTATCCAGGATCAATTCCACAATATCCCGGCGCGCCTTGCGCACAGCCTGGGAATTAGTTTTAACGACCATACCTTCAGTGATCGCGGTACAGCACGAGGGAGAAAAATTCTTCATTCCCGCCACTTCTACCACACAGATACGGCACGCCCCGATGCTGGATAACTTTTTATGATAACACAACCGCGGGATATGCAAACCGATACTATCGGCCGCCTGCATGATAGTCGTTCCCGCCGGCGCGGTTACTTCTTGCCCATCTATAGTCAGGGTTATTTGTTTGGTCATGGCTTACACTCCTCTTCCCGACGGTCGCAGCGCAAACAACGATCTGCCTCTTCGAGAGCCTGTTTTTTAGAATACCCTAATTCAACCTCAGTAAAGGCCTGCAGCCGCTTCACCATGCTAACCTTGGCTTGCTGCGGACGGTTTTTCTCCTTGATCTCGGCACTGGGATCAAAATAATCCACTTTTCTCCGTTCCCCTTTAATGACATACCTGTTTTTGTGCAAGTCTTCGCCTTTAAATGAGCGCTCAATTGAAATAGCCGCCTTTTCTCCGTCAGCAATAGCGTCGATAACCGTAGCTCCGCCGCTGACCAGGTCACCGCCGGCAAAGATCCCTGGTATATTAGTTGCCAGTGTTTCCCGGTCCACGTTCATTACGCCCGTGTCTTTTATTCCTAATTCCTTTTTCACAGTTTCCGGAATATCCGGTTTACCGCCGATCGCACTGATCACTATATCAACCGGCAGGCTAAATACTTCTTCGGTGGCCAATGGTTTCCGCCTACCGCTCAGGTCAAACTCACCAGACCGGGTATAGGCGCATTCCAGTGAAGCAACCTGGTTGCTCTGGCCTTTGATCGCCGTGGGTATCAGCAGGAAATGGAACTTAACTCCTTCTTTTTCCGCTTCTTCCACTTCTTCCGGGATAGCCGGCATGCCATCTTTGGTCCGGCGATAAATAATATGCACTTCCTCCGCTCCTAACCTGAGGCAGGTCCTGGCTACATCCATGGCCGCGTTCCCGCCGCCTATGACCGCGACTTTCTTGCCGGTAAATACGATCTTGCTATTGCCTTTCATTAAAGCATAGGCACCGTGCATTTTCTTGATCCGCTCGGAATTATAATCTTTCAGGAAATTCAAGGATCCCAGGAAACCAGTTAGATCAGTACCCGGAATGCCCAGGGCTGCTTCTTTCCAGGCACCGATAGCAAGGTACACTGCTTTAAAGCCCTGATCCTTAAGTTGCTTCAGGGAAATATCTTTGCCGAGTGCTGTATTTGTTTTGATCTTAACTCCCAGGTCTGTGATCCGCTTGATCTCCCGCTTAACTACTTCTTTGGGTAGCCGGTATTCAGGAATACCCAGGGTCAGCATACCGCCTGCTTTCTGGTCTGCTTCAAATACCGTCACCTGGTAACCGTGCTTGGCCAGTTGGTAAGCGCAGGACAGGCCAGCCGGGCCGCTGCCGATAATAGCCACTTTTTCTTTTAACTGCTGGCCGGTATATTTCTCAATTTTTACATCATTACTGACTGTATAATCAGCGGCAAAACGTTTTAACAGCATGATCGCTACCGGTTCTTCTATCTTCCCGCGCCGGCAATTTGATTCGCAGGGATGATGGCAGACACGGCCGCAAATTGAAGGGAAAGGATTACGGCGTAAGATCATTTCTGCGCTTTCCTTGAATTTTCCTTCTTTGATCAGGCCGATAAATCCGGGAATATCAATATGCGCCGGACAGGTATGCTGGCAGGGAGAGACAAATAAGTCAGCGCAAACAGCTGAGGGGCATTTTCTCTCCTTGATATGAGCTTCATATTCCGCGCGGAAAAATCGCAGGGTTGACAAAACCGGATTAGGAGCTGTCTGCCCTAAACCGCAGAGAGCTGTTTTCCTAATGGTCTCTCCCAGGCTTTCCAGTTTATCGATATCGCTGAGCTCTCCCTGGCCGCTGGTAATACGGTTCAGTATTTCCAGCATCCGTTTAGTGCCTTCCCGGCAGGGAGTACATTTCCCGCACGATTCATCCTGGGTGAATTCCAGGAAAAATTTTGCCACATCTACCATGCAGTCTTTTTCATCCATGACGATCAGGCCGCCAGAACCCATAATGGACCCGGCGCTGGCCAAAGAATCATAATCGATCGGCGTATTCAGATATTGAACCGGCAGGCAACCGCCTGACGGGCCGCCGGTCTGGGCAGTTTTGAATTTGCGTCCTTCTTTAATACCTCCGCCGATATCAAAGATCACTTCTCCCAGAGTGGTGCCCATCGGGACTTCCACCAGGCCGGTATTTTTCACCTTACCAGCCAGGGCAAATACTTTGGTCCCTTTGCTTTTCTCTGTGCCAATGGTGGCAAAGTGCTTGTATCCGTCCAGGATAATTACCGGGATATTGGCCCAAGTCTCCACATTATTGATCAGTGTGGGCTGGCCCCATAAACCACTGGTAGACGGGAACGGCGGTTTCACTTTAGGCATACCGCGTTCGCCCTGGATAGAATTGATCAAAGCTGTTTCTTCGCCGCAGACAAAAGCCCCGGCACCGAGCACAATATCAATATCAAAAGAAAAAGCAGTTCCTAATATATTTTTTCCCAGCAGGTTCAATTCCTTGGCTTGTTTAATAGCGATCTTCAACCGTTCCACTGCCAAGGGATATTCAGCGCGGATATACACGATCCCCTGGTCAGCGCCGACAGCATAACCGCCGATGGTCATCGCTTCCAGGACTGAAAACGGGTCGCCCTCGATCACGCTGCGGTCCATAAATGCCCCGGGATCGCCTTCGTCCGCGTTACAGATCAAATATTTTTTACCGGCTTTCTGGTCAGCGACAAAACGCCATTTTGTGCCAGTCGGGAACCCGCCGCCGCCCCGGCCGCGCAAACCAGATTTGATCACTTCGTCTATCACCCGGTCCGGAGTATATTCGCCTAAGACCTTGGCTAATGCTTCATAACCCCTGATCGCAAGATAATCATCTATATTTTCCGGATCGATCACCCCGCAATTGCGCAGGGCCATCCGTTTCTGCTTATTAAAATAATCTATATCACTGAAAATAAAATGTGATTTATCAGTCAAATGGTCTTTACTGACCAGTTTCTTGCCGGTCTTCTTGCTGGGACAGGGCATATTTTTTTTGATCAGATGGTCAATAATTATTTTTCTGGCTTTAGCTGCGTCAACATTTTCATATTTAAACGGCGCCTTGCCAGCCTGGAAAACTTCCACAGTAGGCTCCAGATGGCAGCGTCCGACACAACCCTTGCGGCAGAGATGAACGTCTTTTAATTTCCGCTTCTTGATCTCTTCCTCCATTACTTGCCAAACCACTTTCGAACCGGCAGCAATTTCGCAGGTGGACATGCCGATATTGATCCTGGTCGGGGCTAGCCATTTATGGAGGTTCTGATGAATGGCATTTTGCCTGGCTTTGACTAAAACCTGTTGCGGGCTATTACTCATTTACTCCGCTCCTCTCGTTGAACTCAAAATTTGTGCTAGTTTTGTGAATTCGACATAATATTTCTTCTTTTTTCTTTTTAAAACTGCTTATATACTACGGTGAGTATGCTCGCACTCCTATGTCCCGGTTCTTAAAAACTAATCCAAACTCTGAGTTATTGTGAATATAAAGTTATTTCCCTTTTCCTTGGCTTCCGCCCAGATCTTACCTTGGTGCTTTTCGATGATCTGGCGGGTGATATACAGGCCGATGCCTGTCCCCCTGATCTTTTCCGATCCTTCGAGCCGCGAGAATTTCTTGAATAAATATTTTTGTTGGTCATCTTTGATCGGCGTTCCTTCATTATAAACACTGACCTTAATATGGTCTCGTTCAACAATACCTTCCACGATGATCCGGGCGCCGGGCTGGCTGTATTTACAGGCATTGCCCAGCAGGTTATCGCACACGATCAGCAGCAGGTTTTTGTCCACTGACAATTTGATACCCGGCAGAACCAGGTTACTAATTTGCAAGCTCTTTTCCTGTATCTGTTTTTCAAAATGCGCCAGGGCTGGTTTGATAATATCTTCGGCTAGGTCAGCCATGGTACGTTTTATTTCCAGTTCCCCTTTTTCGATCCGGGAGAGGTCCAGGTAATTCTTGACCATGGTTTCAAAATGGTCCAGGGTGCGGGCCGCTGAATTCATGGCTTTCTGCTGTTTCTCGTTCAGCGGACCAAGATAGCCTTCCTTAATGGAATAAATATTCATTACGATAGAGCCCAGGATACCTTTTAGTTCATGGGAAACAAATCCGACCAAGTCCAGGTAACTTTTATTCAAAGCGGCTAGCTTTTCATTAGTCTCATTAAGATTAGCATCCCGTTCCTGTAATTTTTTAGCCATCTCATTAAATGAATCTGCCAGCTGGTCCAGTTCGGTGATCTTCGATTCCGCGGTAATGCGATGGTCCAGGTCGCCAGCAGCCAGGGAACTGGTCGCCTCAGTCATCCTGGTGAATGGTTTAGTGATCGTGACATCGAGAATGACCGATAGAATAACAGCCAGGATTGTGCCTAGCAGAAGAATAGCTAGGAAAGCCAGCAGAATGTTCCGCCGCATATCGTTAAATGGTTTTTCCAGGATGCCAACATATAGAATACCGACTATCTTTCCGTGGATGTTCCGGATGGGTTCATATCCGGTCAGGTACCAGTCTGTCACCACAAATGCCCGGTCCAGCCAGGACCGGCCACTGCCCACGACATTTTCATATACATTTTCCGAGACCCGGGTACCGATAGCCCGCTTTCCTTCATTATCCAGAACATTAGTGGCAATCCGGGTATCATCCAGAAAGATAGTGACCGTACCGACCGGTTTCCCGCCATATAACCTGTTCTCAAATACATAATCCCTGATCTTATCCACTAAAGCGAAATCACAGTTAACTATCTTGCCGCCATAGATTATTCTAGTGACCTTTCCCTGGTCGTCTACCAGCGGCCGGGCATATTCTAAGGCCAAAGCTTGTTCTAAAACTTTTTTATCACTGGGTTTAGCTAAAGGAGTAAAGCGGACGTCGATCCGACATTTTTTTACTAAGGACAGGTCCAGCTTTCGCAGTTCATCTTTCTCGATCACCCTGGTGCCGCCAATGCTTTTACCTTGCGCAGCCTGTCTGGCTATTTCACTGGGAACATTATTTCCTTCGCTGGCATTAATAATATAAAGATAATCAAGCCCTAAGCGGGACTTTAATTCATCCAGGGTAGTGATGTACCGGATAACGGAAAAAGCCTGTTTCATGCTTTCAAGTTCACCCGCATAGACCATATGGGCCACTTGCAGATCATTTTTTACCTGTTGTTGGGTCCTTTCAATAATATCCTTTTGAATGACATAATAACCGAGCAAAGCAATAGAAATACCTAAAACTAATATTACGCTCAGGAAAGAATAAAGGATCTTAGATTTTAGAGTCCTGGTTTCCATTGGTTAAGCCGGCCTTTCCTAACGCATTGACATAATAGATCACATTTTCCAATTCCAGTTCTATGTTGACATTATTAACGACTGTATCTTCGGCGCCACGCAACCTGATGGGAGCAAAGTTAAGCACTCCTTTAATACCCGCATCAAGCATCTGGTCAAGCGCCGCCTGGGCAGCAGTATCAGGCACAGCGATAATGCCAACTTTGATCCGACGGTCTTGCACAAAATCTTTCATTTCCTTTGATGGCAGTATCGGGATCATTGCTTCACGATTCAATTTAGTCGGATCAATATCGAAACAAGCCACTATCTTCATTCCTTCTTTTTCAAAGCCTTTATACTTAAGCAAAGCCTTACCCATATGGCCAGCTCCGGCCAGCACTACTTGTTGTATTTCATTCTTACCCAGGATGATATTAATTCTTTCGACCAGTTCATCAACTTTATAACCACCCTTTTTATTGCCGGAGATACCAAAAAGCGAAAAGTCTTTGCGCACTTGTGATGAAGTTACCCCTACGGCATCAGCCAGATTATCAGAAAAAACTTTGACAAACCCCAATGATTTAAACCGGTTCAAGGCATTCTTATACCGGGAAAGCCTGATCACGCAGTTTTTGGTGGTTATCATTTAATGCTCCTTTTTTCACAATATCTAATATTAAAGTAGCATAATAGTATATACTTGTCAAGTATATTGTGAATTAAATCACAATATAAATTAAAAAAATAATCGCTTTTAGGATCAAAACCTGCCTAAGTCTGTAGGTGCCCGGCCAATAGATTTCAATAGGGAAACTACCTCTGCAATTTGCTTGGCAATAGTTTCATTTTCATGGGCCCGGTTAGGATATATAGAATAGAGCTTCCTGTATTCCAATGGAGTAACATTGATCATTACTGAATTTGCTCCGGCTAATAATCCTTTCCTGCGCGCATCTGGGCTAATCGTTTCTAAGCCGGTAGTGACCACAACATTAGCTTTTTCCGGGTCAATAAAACGACATAGGGCCAAAACTTTCAATATATCATCTTCCTGGGGAAGCGGTAATTGGGCTAAGGGAGTTTGCGGATGAGGAATGCACGGCCCAAAACTGAGCATTTCAGAGTTTAGTTCCCGGGCCAGGTATAGGTCATTCAGGATATCTTCTTTTGTCTGGCCAGGCAATCCGACCAAGCCACCGGTAACGATCAGGTAGCCAATCCCGGCCGCGTCACGGATCACCTGCAGGCGATCATTTAATTCACCGCCGGGATGGATCTTCCGGTATAAATCAGGATTAGAAGTTTCAAAACGCATCAGCAGTCCGCGCGCCCCGGCCTGGTATAATTCCTGGAGATCTTTCTTTGCCATCTCTCCGAAACTGATGAACACTAAAACAGCGGTGCGGGCTTTTATCTCTTTAATAATACCGGCTAGTTCCCCGGCAGTATAGCCCCGGTCTTCGCCGCTTTGCAATACTAAGGCCTTAAACCCGTACTTTTCTACTGCCTCTACTGCTGTCTCGATTATTTCCTGGCCAGTCATGCGGTAACGCTGCAAGCCGGTAACCGAATCCGCGATCCCGCAGTACGCGCAATTACTGCCGCAGTAATTAGAAATTTCGATAATGCCGTGGACGCAGCAGGCATTGCCGTGATATTTCTGGCGCAGGAAATTCGCGGTTTTGTAAAATAACTGTTTGGAAGAATTATCATCCAAATCCAGTAAATATAAGTATTCTTCCCGGGACAAACTTTTTTCAGCAGTCACTTTGTCCAAGATGCGGCCCAGTTCTTTATCCATTCCCTGCTTTTCCAGTTCTACCCTGGAGAGCCGGACATCCAGATCCTGTAATTCAAAGAACAGTTCCCGCCACGTGGCTAAAATATCTTCCGCTTCCTGCGGTGATATTTTTTCGATAACAAAGCCGCCCTGGGCATAAATATAATCGCCCACAGCCAGGCCGGTCAGTTCATTCAGGGCCTTTTTGCGCTCACCGAAATAATTGACTGTGACGAACTTATCGTCTATAGCTTCTACTTTCCCGGGTATAGCATAACACATTCAAATTAATCCTTGTCTTGTTCTAATCCGCGCTATCGTATTCCGAAAATCCGCGGAATCTTCTTCACTCGCAGTCAAATGACAATAATCGTAATTCTCTCGTCTGGCTGGGCTCAATTACCAATTCAGCCCCGGCCAGGATGGTATCTTTGCCGTGCTCCTGGAAAAAGAACCGTAATACCTCTTCGTTTATTTCCGTAAAAGTCCCCAGTCGCAGATATATCCTGGTGATCCTGGCGGCTTTTTGTTCTGCTCCTAATTTAAGCAGATCAGCGAAAATATCTTTCACTAAATGCATTTCATGCACGGTGTTCTCCAAGCAGGTTATCAGAGTATCAGGGTGTCAGGAGGAAGAATATCAGGTCATCAGGTTTTCCCTGATATCCTGTTTCTCTGATACCCACTACCTGATTTCCTGATTTCCTGATTTCCGATTTATATATTTAATAATCTCATCTGCTGTCGCTTTTACTTCCCGGGATAATTCTTCCTTATGTTCCAAGCTTTTCGGTTGGATGCCGATCATGACTGCCTGAGCCGCGGTATCATGCAGTAATAAATGATATACTACCTTTAACGGTACCGCGTGGGTACTTAAAGAAGCATCCGGGATATGTTCCTGGTCAATGACCCGCGCTTCCCCGGGAATGCCCTGGAAATCAGCGGCATCGATAAAAATGATCTTGGCGGGATGCAAGCCAATGACCTGCTCGATAACATTTTCCGGGGTGTACCCGGCATTAATTATTTTTCGCTGTTTCGTCTCTCTGATCAGGGGACCGATATACGGTCCTACACCGTCGTCAGCGCGGAGAGTATTACCGATAGTAATGATGACATTAATACCTGGGATGGTCGTTAGAGCGGAGCAGACTTCAGCGGTTAACGTATTTGACATTTAAAAAGTGTGCAGAGCAGGAAATGCAAGGGTCATAGGCGCGGACCAGCATTTCCATCATGAGGGTGATCTCTTCTTCGGTCTTATTCAGGATTTCCGGCACGAGTTTCTGCATGTCTCTTTCTATATTATTAAGATTTTGTCCTGTGGGAATAATACAATTAGCATTTATTATCTTACCGGTATTGTCAATTTCATAATTATGGAAAAGTATGCCCCGCGGCACTTCTACCGCGCCCACCCCATTGCCGGCTTTGACCGGAATAGTGCCTTTTTCATTCAAGCCGACAACGATCGCTTCTTCCTGTTTCACGCCGTGTTCCTTGAAATATTCCAGGATAGCGATCGAATCTTCCAGGCAGTGTACGCTTTCCACGGCTTGTGCCACGGTATTCAGGTAAGGATTGGTACAGCCAGGTTTAATTTTCAGGAATTCAGCGGCTTTTTTGGCTTTGGGATGCAGCTTGTCATAATTCAGGTTCAACCGGGCCAGGGCTCCGACCATATAGGACTCACGGCTGGCTTTGGTATGTTTAGCCGAGGAATGCGTAACGATAAATTCATTGGTCAGTTTACGGTAATCTTTTTTATTCAGCTTCAGCCCGTCGGTGGATCCCAGCTCGCCTTCCATGAGCGGATACTCATCTGTATTATTTATCAGGGCCACGTACTCAGTGGGCCGGGAAAACTCAGGGAATTTCAAAGCGCCCAGCAACTCGATCGTGGCTTCCATATCCGGTTGCAGGCCTTTCAATATTTCCAGCATGGCATCCAAATCCTTGGGCTGAGGCAGCTTGGTAAATCCGCCAACGATCGAAGAGATCGGATGGATATGCCGCCCGACCAATATATCACAGACATCATTGCAGTTCTTTTTCATGCGTAAAGCGCGACGCACTACGGTATTATGCGTATCGATCAGGGGCACAAAACTTTTCACCCCTAAGAGATCCGGCGCCACCAGCAAATATATATGCAGGATATGGCTATCGAGCATTTCCTGGTGCAAAAGCAGTTTGCGTAATTTAACTGTTTGCGCGCTGGGAGTGAAACCGAGCGCGTCCTCAGCTGCCAGGATCGATGCCAGGCTGTGCCCGCAGGCGCAAATACCGCAGATACGGGAAGTAATATGCTGGGCCTCGAAAATTGACCGGCCACGGAGCATCCCTTCAAAGAACCGGGGTGCTTCAACAATATCCAGGCGGCATTCTTCCATCTTGCCATCCTTGACATTGACCACGATATTACCGTGGCCTTCCACCCTGGTTAAATATTCAACATTGACTTTAACGTTCTTACTTGCGCTCATCTAGTTCCCTCGGTTTATTATACATATCCAATTTATTAATGATCCA
>JAQUQP010000035.1 GCA_028716025.1 bacterium
CTGGAGTTGGTGAACTTGACCAAAAATCGTCATAAACGTCTGGCAGAGTTTTCCAAGGGCATGCTCCAGCGCGTAGGGATTGCCCAAGCTCTGATCCATGATCCGAAGATATTGTTCTTTGATGAGTTGATCACCGGATTGGATCCAGTAGGCATCACTGAAATGCGGTCTTTGTTATTGCGCTTGAAGGAACAGAAAAAAACAATTTTTTTAAGCTCTCATATTATCAGTGAAATTGTCAAAGTATGCGACCGGGTGGGAATTATTAAAGAAGGTGAATTAGTGAAGATTGTTGATCTGAGGCAATTGAAGAATAAGGACGAGGAACTGGAAAGAATATTCCTCAACACCGTAATGCCGGCAGGCAAGGAGAGAACTTCATGAATATACTGCCTATAGCTGAATATACGATTAAAGAGAATATTCGCAGTAAAATACTTTATATCTTATTGTTATTTGGTTTTATTATGATCGGCAGTTCTTTGGTGTTTTCATCCCTGGCACCATATACTGAAGCCAGAGTGATCACTGATATTGGTCTGGCTTGTATTGAACTTTTTACGCTGATGGCTGGTATTTTTGCCGCAGTCAACCTGGTTTTACAAGAAATTGAGAACCGGACTATCTACCTGCTAATGACCCGTCCATTGCGCCGTTGGGAATATATCGTGGGACGTTATCTGGGAGTGCTGGTGATTCTGTGTTTTAATATTATGATCATGTTAGGGATCTTAATACTCTTGCTTAAGCTGACCACTAATTGGATCCTTGGTCCGATGTTCATTTGGAGCGCGGTTGCGGTATTTTTCAAGCTGATCATAATTGTAGCGGTAGCACTGACCGCCAGCCTTGTATTTACTTCCAGTATCACGGCTATGGCTTTTAGTTTCCTAACCTGGATTATAGGTCATTTTTCCAGCGAATTAAAACTAATGGCTGAAAAGGTACAATCTTTCTTGGCCAAGGGATTGCTTTACTTGTTATATTATGCCGTACCAAATTTTCAGCTTTTTAATCTAAAAGACAAACTAGGTATACCGGAAGGTATGCCTCTAGATATAGTATCTATGGTGTTATTATACGGTATTATATATGCGGCTATTTGTTTAGTGGTCGCCAGTCTATTTTTTGCTAAGAAGGAGTTCTAGTGCGCTGGGGATTGGTCAGCATAATAATACTGGCAGCGATTCTGTTCCAACTACAGGTGAGTATCGAAGACCGGTATATTTATCCGTTTCCGCCGCTCAGCACGATGAAATATGTAGAGGATAATCCTTATCTTGAATTGGGCGGGCTTTTTTTTGGTTTGCGTTCACTAGCTGCTGATATGGCCTGGATAAAAACCCTGCAATATTATGGGGGCCCGACTGAAGGAGAAACAAAAGAAGAACATGAGCATCACCTGGCAGAAGAAGCGCGCAGTGGCCAGCACAATAATGAAGATGAGGCCCATAACAATGATCCTAATGCTTATCGGGATTTATATGCTCTCTGTGCCCGTGCGGTGTGGTTAGATCCTTATTTTATCCATGTCTATGATATAGGTAGCGCGGCTATCGGTTTTGTCCAAGAACGATATGATGAAGCCGCGATGTTGTTGAAAGAAGGGATAGTCTGGAATTACAATCCGGATAGTGTCAAGTACTGGCGCATGAACTATGCCCTGGCTGCTCTTGGTTTTAATAAAGTAAAAGAATATGAAAAGGCGATCGTTATACTGGAAAAAATGATCGATCCTGACGACAGTCCCGTGATCTTGTTAAGGGTATTGGCGAATACGTATGAGAAAAATGGGGATTTTGGAAAAGCCTTAAAAATGTGGAGATTCATAGGATTAAAATTCCCCGATCAAGCTAACAAGGCTGACCGGAAAATATCTGATCTGGCTAAAAGGATGTCTGGTTAAAAATGAAGACTCTAAAATTACTGATGGGATTGGTAATGCTCATGTTCAGTATCGGATATTTATTCCGTCCTGACTTGATCATAAAAATAAATGATTGGGGTCGTAGTTTTGTCTTTAATGATAAATATATTATGGAGAACCGTCGGAAAGTGGGAGTATTTTTCCTGGTCTTGGCTTTTATCGCAATCTATATGAGCTTTTCTTCAAAGTGAGTCCCGTTAGACCTATAAAAGATAACGGGGTAAGTTATAGAGTTAAGGATATAACTGAAAGATAACGTGAGACCGATACATCAGTATTTTCAAGTAGGTCTAACGGGATGAGGGTATAGTGTTAGAACTGGGAAAGAAAATAATCAAGCAGATTAAAGATAAATTCAAATTGGAAGGGGAAGTATTTATTTCCCAAAGTAAAGGGATCAGCATTGAGGTTAGTGAGGGCCTTTGTGAAAAATTCAATCTCTTTCAGGACCATGGTATTGGGATCAGGGTGTTGAAGAATAAACAATGGGGCTTGTCATATACCACTAATGTGCAGGTTGATGCCGGGGAATTGATCGCTTCAGCCATTCATAATGCTGACTATAATATCAGTGATGAGTATAACTTGCTCCAAGCCGTCCGTCCGTCTGGCAGTTCTTTTGAAGAACTAAACATTTATGACTCATCCATCAAAGAATTGGATGCCAAGAATAAGATGCAAATGATGCTCCGCCTGGAGAAGGAAGCATTGTCCGCTGATAAACAGATCAATAAAGTGCTAGCTGCGGCTTATACTGACAATGAATTTACACAGACAATTATAAACACACAGGGAGTAGAGGTACACTGGCAGGAAACTCTTTTTTCCGCGGTATTGGAACTTAAGGCAGAGCAAGATACTAAGGTCCAAGTTGGCGGAGAGAGTCAAAGCCGGCGTTTTTTTGGTGACCTGGATTTTGAGGAACTGGTTAATAAGGCTGTTTTTAGAACGGTCCGTATGTTGGGGGCCAGGTCGATCTCTACTCAAAAAATACCGATAGTCCTGGATCCTTACGTGGGTTGTGAATTTATGGCCTTGATCGCCGGTAGCGTAAGCGCCGATAATATACAACGCAAAAAATCGCCGTTAATAGGAAAAATGAATAAGAAAATTGCCGCTAGTTCGATCCAGATCATTGATGATGGACGCTTGCGCCGGGGTTTGGGTTCTGGCCCATATGATGATGAGGGTGTTCCTACTCAAAAGACCCAGATAGTCCGGGATGGGGTGCTGGAAAAAATATTATATGACGGTTATACCGCTGCTCGTGATAAAACAGCCAGTACCGGCAATGCCAGCAGGGGATCTTTTATGGGCTCACCCGGTGTCGGTGTAAATAATTTTTACCTGGAACCAGGGAAAATATCCAATACGGAACTTATAAGAGACATAAAACAAGGACTCTACGTCATGGAAATTATGGGTATGCATACTGCCGATCCGATCACTGGTGATTTTAGCGTGGGGGTGAGCGGACTTTGGATTGAAAATGGACAGTTAACGTATCCAGTTCAGGGTGTGGCTATGGCTGATAACATCCTGAATCTGCTGCAAAATATTGATTTAGTGGGTAATGACTTAAAATTTTATGGTAATGTTGGTAGTCCAACCATTAAGATCAGGGAAATAATGATCAGCGGCAGCTAAAAGAAAGTTGATAGTTGATAGTACGCTGCGCTAGTAGTTGATAGAAAATGAGGAAGAAATGATTACGGGAAAAACAAGAGTTTGTGGCATATTCGGTTATCCGATAGAACATTCTTTATCGCCCTTGATGCATAACGCGGCATTTAAGGAACTAGGCCTTGATTATGTGTACGTACCAGTCAAAGTAGCTCCTGAAGACTTGCCCGCGGCGATAAAAGCGATTAGGGCAATGAACCTCATAGGCGTTAATATAACGATCCCGCATAAAGAAACAGTTATTCCCTTTTTGGATGATCTAAGTCCGGAAGCAGAGGCTATTGGCGCAGTTAATACCATAGTCAATTGTGGCGGCAGATTGATCGGCGACAATACCGATGGAAAAGGATTTATTAAAAGTCTGGTCGAAGAGAATAATATCCAGCTTCAAGGGAAGAAAGTGGTACTACTTGGAGCTGGCGGTGCCGGCCGCTCTATAGGCGTAAGTTTGTTGAAAAATAATATCCAGGTTCTATATCTTTATGATGTGGTGGAGCACAAGAGAAATTCTTTGGCTACTGACCTGAGATCCATCAGTACAGCCAAAAAGGTAAAAGTACTCGGCCGGGATGAACTTCCCGCGGCGATCAAAGAAACTGATATTCTTATCAATGCTACTCCAGCGGGAATGAAACCTACTGATCCTTGTGTAGTAGAGCCAGCACTACTAACTAAAAAACTATTTATCTATGATATCGTTTATAACTGTGAAACAGCTTTACTTAAGGCAGCTAAGAGCAAAAAAATTAAATGCGCTAATGGCCTGGGGATGCTGGTCAACCAGGGAGCTATTTCCTTTGAACTGTGGACCGGCAAAAAAGCGCCAATCGCGGTTATGCGCAAAGCTCTATCCGCGTAATCAGTTTTTTAATTCGCGTAATCCTTGCCGACAGGCAGACTGCTAAGCTGCCATTGAAGCTATATTTACTAAGAGATATTCTGAAAAGATAAAGACAGGAGAAAAGTATGTTAAGATTCTTAACAAGCGGAGAATCGCACGGTAAAGCGTTAATAGCCATTCTGGAAGGAATTCCTGCCGGGCTGGAGCTTTTAGAAGAGGATATCAATGTGGAGCTTAGCCGGAGACAGGTTGGCTATGGACGCGGCCAAAGAATGCAAATAGAAAAAGACCAGGCCCAGCTCATATCCGGCGTACGCCAGGGCTTGACTATTGCCGCGCCGATCGGATTATTGATCGAAAATCGTGACTGGGAAAACTGGAAAGACAAAAAAGTTCCAGTCATTACCTCGCCACGTCCGGGTCATGCTGACCTGGCAGGTACCTTAAAATATGATTTTTCAGATATCCGGAATGTACTGGAACGTGCCAGCGCCAGGGAAACTGCTGCGCGCGTGGCAGTAGGCGCTGTTTGCCGGAAATTATTAAGAGAGTTTGATATTAATGTTTTCAGCCGCACCATACAGATCGGGAAGGTAGCTGATCCTACGCCTTGGCGCTTGACTACCAAAGAATGGGTGAAAATAGAGAATTCTCCGGTTCGCTGTCTGGATAAAATTGAAGAGAGCAAGATGATCAAAGTGATAGATCAGGCTAAATCATCCGGGGATACTGTCGGCGGAATAGTTGAGATCGCGGTGGTTAATGCTCCTATTGGTTTAGGTAGCTATATCCAATGGGATACTAAACTTGACGGCCGCCTGGCCCAGGCATTGATGAGCATCCAGGCGATAAAAGCGGTAGAGATCGGTCTGGGGACACAAGTCGCGGGATTACCAGGAAGCAAGGTCCATGATGAAATAGCTTTGGCCAAAGGCAAAGGATTTATCCATACCACGAACCATGCCGGAGGTATTGAAGGCGGTATGAGCAATGGGGAGATAATAGTTTTGCGGGCCAGTATGAAACCGATCGCCACTTTAATGAAACCGCTTCATAGCGTAGATCTCAAGACCGGTAAAGCGGCTAAGGCAACGGTAGAGCGTTCTGATGTCTGCGCTGTGCCTGCCGCCGGGATCATTGCTGAAAATGCAGTCGCGTTTGAGCTGGCCCGGGCCATGCAAGAGAAATTTGGCGGGGATAGTCTGCGCGAAATGAAAAGGAATTACCACGGATACATGGAGCAGATTAAAAATAAATAATGACACCAGCAAGCCAGACACCGGCAAAAAGCACTTGCTTAAATCTGGTGTCTTGAGTCTGGTATCTGGTAGCGAGGTATTATGAACATTGTACTGATCGGTTTTATGGCCTGCGGCAAGACAGAAGTTGGCAAAGTGCTGGCTGCCAAACTGAATATGAGATATATCGACGTGGATAACACTATTGAAAAGAATGCCGGTCATACTATCGCTGATATTTTTAAGCAACATGGCGAGAATATTTTCCGCGACCTGGAAACAAAAGCTATTAAATGCGTGGCCATGCTTGATCATTTTGTTATTTCTGTTGGGGGTGGGGCAGTCATGCGTCCTGAGAATGTTCGCGAACTGCGGTCTAACGGAAAATTGGTCTATTTGTCCGCTTCGCCAGAGGTTATTCTACAGCGCATAGGGGATGCCAGGACTAGGCCGTTATTGGCCAAAGAACCTGATAAACTAAAAAAGATCAAGGAAATGCTGGCTCACCGAGTGCCGTTCTATAAAGAATGCGATTTTCAGCTTGATACATCGTCATTAAATATCGACCAGGTGGCAAGCAAGATCGTGGATTGGTACAACCACAGAGTAAGGAAAATATAATTATGCAAACGGTTAAGGTAAGATTAAAAGATAGGAGCTATAAAATACTTATTGGCGTTGACCTGTCAAAATTAGGGAGCGCTATGCGTGATTTAAAACTTGGCCGTCAGGTCATGATCGTGACCAATCCCAAGGTTGGCCGTTTATATTTGTCTAAAACCGAACACAGCTTAATAAAGTCCGGCTTCTATGTTCATTATACGCTCATCCCTGATGGGGAACGTTATAAAACACAAGAATCCGCTAATCGCATATATGCCCACTGCCTGCAACGCGGATTTGATCGCGGCGATACGATCCTGGCTTTAGGCGGTGGAGTGATCGGGGACCTGGCTGGTTTTGCCGCGGCGACATTCATGCGTGGTATTAACCTGGTGCAGGTACCGACTACCCTCCTGGCACAAGTTGATTCCAGCGTGGGAGGTAAAGTTGGGATTAATCTCCCGGATGGTAAGAACATGGTTGGGGCCTTCTACCAACCAAAATTGGTATATGCCGACCCGAAAACACTACGGACACTGCCGGCCAAGGAGCTTTCAAATGGTTTGGCTGAAGTGATAAAATATGGGATCATCTATGATGCCCGCTTGATCTCCTACCTTGAAAAAAATATTAACCAGATAAAAAAACTGGATGAGATTACGCTGCAAAAAGTGATAAGCAGGTGCTGTGACATTAAAGCGCGCGTTGTGGCTCTTGACGAAAGAGAAAGGAATATACGCGCTATTCTTAATTTTGGCCATACCATAGGTCATACAATCGAAGGATTGACCCATTTTAAAAAATATAAGCATGGGGAAGCAGTCGCGATCGGCATGGTCGGGGCGGCAAAAATAGCCATCAGTTTGCAGATGGCAGACGGCAGTTTAGAGACCAGACTGAAAGCATTGCTCAAGAGAGCAGGACTACCGGTTACGATCAAGGGTATTAAAGTAACCTGGGCTGATTTCTTACGATTTATGCGGCATGATAAAAAAGCACTGGCTGGCAAGATCAGGTTTGTCCTGCCGGTTGGGATCGGCAAAGTGAAGATTGTCGATACTGTACCATTATCAGTAATTAGAAATGTCATAAATATCTTGCTTGAATCCGCGTAATTGATTTAAAAAAGGAGTATCAAGATGAAAAAGATACTAGTTATTCACGGTCCTAACCTGAATTTATTAGGTAAACGAGAGCCTGGTATTTACGGCAAGATCACTCTAAATAGAATTAACGAAGAACTAACCGAAGAAGCTAAAAAACTCAAAATAGTGCTTACCACTTTCCAGTCTGCTCATGAAGGAGAAATCGTAGAGGCTATTGGTAAAGCCGGTAGTTGGGCTGACGCCATTGTGATCAATCCTGCGGCTTATACTCATACCAGTGTAGCTATTCGGGACGCGGTTTTAGCCGTAGGTATACCGGTGATAGAAGTTCATCTATCCAATATTTACCGGCGGGAAGAATTCAGGCATAAATCCATGGTAGCGCCAGCGGCAGCAGGGCAGATATCGGGATTCGGAATCAATAGTTATCTGCTTGGCCTGCAAGCCGCCGCTGCTCTTTGTAAAAAGTAATGTCGACTATAATAGGACAAAGGATTAGTCAGATACAGCGGAAGCTGGTAAAGGAAAAACTGGATGGTCTCTTAGTGACCAATCCGGTAAATATGTTTTATTTATTCGGTCTGGCAGAGGAAGAATGCTTTGCCTTGATCGGACGAAAAAAATCCTTGCTCTATGTTTCCGTATTAAATTACCCGGAAGTTCGTCATTTAGTTAAAGCGCACCGGCTTAGTATTATAAGCAATAAGGTATCTATTACCGCGTATTTGGGTGCTTTAGCTGCCGGCAAAATTGGTTTTGAAAGTAATAATCTAACGGTTAACAGCCTGTCTGTTTGGAAAAAATTGCTGCGTCAGGCAAAATTAGTACCAACTACCGGTTTTGTTGAAGAACTGCGGCTGATCAAAGATCAAAACGAAATAATTCTGGTCCGCCACGTTGCCGGTGTCGCTGATACAGTGTATCAGCAGATCAAGTCATTAATTAAACCCGGGTTCAGTGAGCAATTTATTGCCAGAAAAATTGATGCTTTGATCAGAGAAAAAGGATGTGAACCGGCCTTTAGGACCATTGTGGCCAGCGGTCCGGGCACTGCTGTTCCGCATCATGCTGTTAGCCGTAGGAAAGTTCAAAAAAATGATATCGTTATGCTTGATTTCGGGGCTATTTATAAAGGGTACCGATCAGACTTGACACGGACGATATTTTTAGGTAAAATTAATAAATTATCCCAATATTTGTATAATGTGGTCTATGAAGCCCAGACCAGGGCCATTAAGGAAGTAGGTCCGGGGAAAGAAACCCAGTCCATAGACCGTGTTGCCCGGAGTATTATTGCCAAGGCAGGTTATGGACGCTATTTTATCCACACTACAGGTCACGGACTTGGATTGGAGACTCATGAATCTCCCCGGTTAAGCAGTAAGGATAAGGTGATCCTTCAGCCTGGGATGGTCGTAACCGTTGAACCTGGGATATATATCACGGGACACGGCGGGATCAGGATCGAAGACATGGTCTTGGTGACAAAAAACGGGCATGAAGTATTAACTAAAGCGGATAAATAAGGAATTGGAGAATAAGATGATAAAAAATGAAAGGGGAATTAAACGAGTATTATGATAACAGCAGGGGATTTTCGTAATGGATTGATCTTTAAGTATGAAGGAGAATTATACAAAGTCGTGGAATTTCAGCATCATAAACCAGGCAAAGGCCGGGCATTTATGCGTTCCAGGATTAAAAACGTGCGTAATGGTGCGGTTTTGGAGAGAACATTCCGGCCTGATGAGAAGATAGAGAATATTACGTTGGATCTGCAAAAAATGCAGTTTATGTATAAACAGAATGACCGGTATGCCTTTATGGACCAGAGTACATACGAGCAGGTGGAAATTGATAAGGATCATTTAGGGGATAATGCGAAATTCTTGAAAGAAGGGCTGGAAGTTACGGTTATCAAACATGAGGGAGAAATTATTGGCGTTGACCTGCCTATTACTATTGAACTGACAGTGACCTATACTGAACCAGGCTTGAAAGGAGATACCGTATCATCTACTTATAAGGCTGCCACTTTGGAAACCGGAGCAGTGATCCAGGTACCGCTTTTCATAGCTATTGGAGATGTAGTCGTTATTGATACAAGGAACGGCGAATACCAGTCGAGAGCATAACAAAAGTTGATAGTTGATAGTTCATAGTTGATAGAAAAGGCGCGGTATTTGTTTATTCTATCAATAATCAACAAAGCACTATCAACTAGATGGGGGTTACATGGATACCAAAGATATTAAAAAGTTCTTGGAGATTATTGCGGATACAGATATTGTTGAATTGAATTGGGAAAAAGACGGGCAGAAGATCGGCTTCCGCAAAAATGAAGGTACAGTTGTAACGCCATCCAGGGAAGCACCCCTGACCGGTAATGGAGTGAAGAGCAACGGTAATGGTAATGATAACGGTAAAGGTAAAGACCAAGTTGCTCATGTGGAAGTTTCCCAGAACTATCATACTATCAAATCAACCATGGTGGGAACATTTTTTGTGGCGCCATCTCCGGATTCTCCTCCCTATATCCAGGAAGGTACAGTGATCAAAAAAGGGCAAAAAATAGCCGTGATCGAAGCCATGAAGATTATGAAAGATGTGGTGTCAGATAGTGACGGCAAATTGATAAAAATATTGCTTGAAAATGGCCATCATGTGGAATATGGCCAACCGATCTTTACAATACAGCTCCACCCTACGGAGTAGATAGTACCCCCCCAGCTGATTCGCTGTGCGAATCAATACGCGGGGGGTTAATTCACAGACGCCCTTCGGGCTACAGCTTTTGTTCACCAAAATATAGGCTCCAAAAGCTGTCTGTTCATTAAGGAGAAAAAATGTTTAAGAAGATATTGATCGCTAATCGCGGTGAAATAGCTTTACGCATTATTCGGGCATGTAAAGAGATGGGTATTCGCACCGTAGCCGTACATTCTGAAGAGGACCGGGAATCATTGCATGTGAAATGCGCTGACGAAAGTGTCTGCATCGGTCCGGCCCAATCATCTGAGAGCTACCTGAATATCCCTAACATTATCAGCGCCGCAGAAATCACCGGAGCTGATGCTATTCATCCCGGCTATGGTTTTTTAGCCGAGAATTCTTATTTTGCCGAGGTATGTGAGAGCTGTAATATTAAGTTCATAGGTCCTTCTAAAGAAGCAATTCTGAAAATGGGCGATAAGGTCCAGGCCAGGGCGATCATGGAGAAAGCCGGGGTTCCGATCATCCCGGGCAGCGAAGGGGTGATCTCCAGAGCCGAGGAAGCCTTAAAACTGGTTAAAAAAGTAAAATATCCCGTAATCGTGAAAGCCGCTGGTGGCGGTGGCGGTAAGGGAATGCGTATCGTACAAAACGAAGAAGCCTTGAAGAACGCTATCCTGACTGCCCAGAATGAAGCCAAAAGAGCTTTCGGCAATCCGGAAGTATATATTGAAAAATATGTGGAAGAGCCGCGCCATATCGAGTTCCAGATCATGGCTGACAGCAAAGGTGATGTAGTGTATTTGCCCGAAAGGGATTGTTCTATTCAGCGCCGTTACCAGAAACTGCTGGAAGAATCGCCTTCAACATTCATTTCTGAAAAACTGCGCAAAAAAATGGGTAAAGCTGCCTGCCGCGCGGCCAAAGCTGTAAAATATGTGACCGTAGGTACCGTAGAGTTCCTGGTAGATAAGCATGGCCATTATTACTTTATGGAAATGAATACTCGTATCCAGGTAGAACACCCGGTCAGCGAGCTGGTCACCGGCATTGACCTGGTAAAAGAGCAGATCCGCCTGGCAGCCGGTGAGCGCCTGGATGTAGACCAGGATGATATAGAGATACAGGGTCATGCGATCGAATGCCGCATCAATGCTGAAGACAGTGAAAAAGATTTTATACCTTCGCCAGGGAAAATAACTAAATTCCAGGTGCCGGGCGGGCCTGGCGTGAGGGTAGATACCCACGTTTACACAGGTTATACTATTCCTCCATATTATGATTCCATGATTGCCAAGATCCTGACTTACGGTCATGACCGGAACGAAGCTATTATACGTATGCAGAGGGCCTTAAGCGAGTTTGTTATTGAAGGAGTGAAAACCACGATCCCATTCCATTTGCGTATACTGGATAACCAGCATTTCAAAAAAGGTGAAGTGTATACTAATTTTATCCAGAAGAGGATAATAGAAGAGGTCGCTAAGCAGTAATAAATAAACTATATTTTGTTTGAATTCGCGGAATCAGTACTTATAATCCGCGTAATCGTATTTCTTAAAAGGAGCGGTAATGAAAGAAAAAATCGCTAGAATTTTAACAATGCACGAACAAGTATGCAATAATGTGGCAAAAAACAATGTCGGCGATATAGAAAAAATTGTCCAGGTCTTGATTAGTTGTTTTCACCAGGGCGGAAAGGCTATTTTTTTCGGTAACGGTGGCAGCGCTTCAGATGCCCAGCATCTGGCCACAGAACTTGTTTGCCGGCTGAAATTAGAACGAAAAGCGCTTCCGGCCATGGCCTTGAACACTAACACCAGTCTTTTGACCGCGCAAGGCAATGATTATGGTTTTGAAACTATTTTTTCCCGTCAAATAGAAGCTTTTGCCGCTAAAAAAGACGTAATCATAGGCATCAGTACCAGTGGAAATTCGGAAAATGTTCTGAAAGCGATAGTCCTAGCTAATAAACTTGGTTGCACGACAGTAGGTTTCAGCGGTGGTGATGGGGGAATGCTGGCTAAGACAGCAGGCCTTAATTTTGTAGTATCCAGTAATATTACCCAGCATGTGCAGGAAATGCATATAACCGTTGGGCATATTATTTGCGAATTAGTAGAAGAAGCACTGGCTAAAATATAGTCAGCAGACGGCGGATGGCAGATGGCAGTTAAAAGAAAAATATTTAGAGCGAAAGATAAAATAGTGAACCGGAAAAAATTAGCCGGATTACTGGCTAATATAAAAAAAAGAGGCCAAAAGATAGTTTTCACTAATGGTTGTTTTGATCTTTTGCACGCCGGACATGTGCGCTATTTGAACAAAGCCAAACAGTATGGTGACGTACTGGTAGTGGCTATTAATACCGATGCTTCAGTCCAGCGGTTAAAAGGGAAAAACCGGCCCCTCGTGCCGCAACAGGAAAGAGCAGAGGTTTTAGGCGGTTTGGCGGCCATTGATTATATTACTTTTTTTAATGAAGAAACTCCAGAGACCATTATCAGTGAACTTAAACCTCAGATCTTGGTTAAAGGCGCTGACTACAAGGTAAAAGATATTGTTGGAAATAGTTTTATGAAAAAAAACAACGGTCGCGTGGTGCGGATACCCTTGGCCAAAGGGCAATCAACCAGTAATATCATCAACGACATCGTGCGCAAATATGGATAATAAACAGGACATTTACCGGGTCTTAGATGCTAATATTAATCGCGCCCGTGAAGGACTGAGGGTCCTGGAAGATGTGGCGCGATTTATTTGTAATGACCGGAAAGCCACCGGGATGCTGCGTGCCTGCAGGCATATGCTGGATCGGAGCGCCAGGAAAATTTATCCACAATTAATAGTGGCCCGGGATTCAGGCGATGACCTGGGGCGTACGTTTAAAGAACCTAAAAGAAAAGATTTAACAGGACTGATGATCGCTAATTTTAAGCGAGTGGAAGAAGCAGTCAGGGTTTTGGAAGAATTTTCCAAATTGTTAGGCGCCAGGCAAGGAAGCATGTTTAAAAAGATCAGGTTCACTATGTACCAGGCTGAAAAAAAATTGATGAGAAGGATAATATAAATGACGCAAATGGAATCGGCCCGGGCAGGTAGGATTACCCAGGAAATGCGCGCGGTCGCCCGGCAAGAAGGCTTGGGTGCGGAATTGATCAGGCACTTGGTGGCCAATGGCCGGGTCGCGATCGTTAAAAACAGGATCCATAAAAAAGCAGGTTTTAAAATATGCGGGGTTGGACAGCACCTGCGTACCAAGGTTAATGCCAATATTGGGACCAGCCCTAAACAGAAATCCGTCAAAGAAGAGGAAAAGAAATTAGCAGCCTGTATAAAGTATGGCGCGGATGCGGTGATGGATCTTTCCACTGGCGGGGATCTACGCTATATGAGGCAGGTGATCCTGCGATCCTCGACTATTCCATTGGGAACTGTACCGATCTACCAGGCAGTGGTTGATACGGTACGACATGGTAAAAGTGTGCCGGCGATGAAAGCCGATGATCTCTTCGCGGTAATTGAGGAGCAATGCCGGGAAGGGGTTGACTTTATCACTGTGCATTGCGGTGTTACCAAAAAAGTGATCGAAATACTAAAGAAACATAAAAGGGTCATGGGCATGGTCAGTCGCGGCGGGACTTTTTTGGCTGAATGGGTAGTGTGCAATAAAAAAGAAAATCCTTTATATGAACATTATGACCGACTTTTGGATATCGCTTACAAATATGACGTGGTCTTAAGTTTAGGTGATGGTTTACGGCCCGGTTGCGGAGCTGATGCTACAGACCAGTCCCAGATTGCCGAGTTAAAGATTCTTGGTGAGCTTACCAAAAGGGCTTGGCGGCGTAATGTCCAGGTAATGGTCGAAGGACCTGGTCACGTTCCATTGAACCAGATCGAAAAAAATATTATTTTGCAAAAAAAATTGTGCGCCGGCGCGCCATTTTACGTTCTGGGCCCGCTGGTTACTGATATTGCTCCCGGCTATGACCATATTACTTGCGCCATTGGCGGTGCGCTGGCAGCAAGCTACGGTGCCGACTTTTTATGT
>JAQUQP010000036.1 GCA_028716025.1 bacterium
AGAAACCGGGTTAACAGTAATAGTTTTAGTGGCTATCGCCAAGCGCTTATCTTTCAAGTCTTGTATATAGCAGGATATTTCCACGGTATTCCCGGGACGTACCATATCATTGCGTATCTGCATTTTGACATTCGGCGTTTTGGTCCGGCCCCATTCAGCCCCGGAAATAACCGCATCATACGGGTTCCAGGCATAATCTTTGATCGAACCGGCAATTTCCGCCGGGACAGTCACGCTGACATCGAAAATATCAGTCGCATTAACACTGGACGGACAATTGATCGTGACCGTAGGAACAACATAGACTACGCGTAAAGTAGCGATCACTTCCTCTACCTTATTAGTCATGCCTTTCAGTTCATACACCAGCGGGTATTCCCCGGCTATCTTCGGAGCCCTGACGTTGACATTAATATCAGCGTTAAATTTCATGTATTCCGGACTGAACCAGGAACCATCGCGCAACAATTTACCACTGGTTTCGTCTTTAACCGTTATTTTGAGATGCTGGAAAAAGATCTTCTTAGCTGCTTCTATTTTGCCGGGGATCGTGACATACTCATCCGGGCCGATGATGGTTTTAGGCGCCACATTCAGGGTCAGCCCATATTCACCTTTGATATTGATCACTTCCACCGGTTTAGTGAAATATCCTTTAGAAACTGATCCGTCAGGGCTGTAGATATAAACGGCAATATTGGTCTTACCGACCTTGCTGGCGGTCACAGAAACTGTCTTGCCTTCCCCCGCAGCCACACCATCGATCGTCCATTTCACTTTAAGTTTATCAGGATTAAAGGTACTGGAATCAAATTCAACCGTATAATCATTTTTAGTTTCGACGGTTATCGAATCCAGGCCGTTTATCTTGGCCTGGACCATGCCTTCATGGGTGGGTTCAATTTCAGTAAGCAGGTAGGTTTCCTTGATATTGCTTTTATTGACCCATTTAAAACCTTTGGCACCGATATGAATATTATACTCCTGGCCTTTGTGCAGGATAGTCCCGTAGGAACACTCTGAATCGCTCTTGCGTTTAAACTTAATAGCCGGCTGGCTATTGATGAGAATGCTGATATCGCCGATCTTGGGTGAATCCGGCTTAGCCCGGACGACACCGGTCACTGCCATTTCCCCCTGGTATTTGGAACGCAGGGAGCTGATATCATTGCGGAATTGCTTATTAAAATATTCCAGTCCGCAGAATTCGTCTTCTTTCTGCATATAGACACGGTATTCCATTACCCGCTTGGCAGTACTGACCAGGAATCTTTCCTCATTGAGACAGCCAGCCACTTCCAGCACTTCGAGAAATTCACGGTTGTTCGCTCCTTCAAAGAGAGCGTAGTCTTCCCGGAATCTCTTATCCTGGGTATCCAAGGTTTTTGAACCGATAGCTTTGGCCGCGGCCATGAAAGTATCAGGGTCAGCCAGTTTTTTGTTGCCGGCAATACTGCTTTTTTTCAGGGCCACGTAATATTTGTATAATTTTTCAAAGGCAGCGCCGTTAATAAAAGCCACTAACCCGTCCCCGGAATCGCTGCCGTTATAAAGAACGACATCATTATCTTTCCAGGCGCGGATCGGCGCCAGAGCCGGATATTCACCATTGATCGAGAACCAGGTCAGTCCTTCGTCAGCCGCTACTTCCGGCACTTCAGCGAATATCTTATTTTTGACCGCTACATCCACACCGATCTGTCCACCCAGTGATCCCTGCCGGCTGTCTTTCAGTTTCTTGTCCAGATCATCCAGCGCCGCGATAAAATGTTCAGTCGCTTGGGCGTAACCCTCGATGATCTTACCGATGAGCGGGAATTCCTCTGTGAATTTTCCCATATAATCCAGCACGCCTTTGATCTTTTTCAGGCTATTGGTCGGAGTGCCATCGCCATTAGGATTAAAAGTATCCACAAATTCGACGCAATCATCGATCTTGCCCAGCAGCTCTTCACCAGCGTCAAACTGCTCTTTTAATTCTCCCAGTTTCTCATAGACCCCGTTATCGCGCAGTTTACGATCAAAAGAGCTCAGGGTATACATATAACCGTATTTCCTGGCCTGGTCTGCACTGAGAGAGCCAAGCAGTTTAGCGCTTAGTTTACTCTTAATCTCAGCGGGGATACTTTCCGGTATGTCCATCCCGGTCATTTCTGATAGTTTGGCTGCCAGGTCATCAATAGCGCCCATCTGCTCTTTGGTCATGTCGGTAATATTCTCAATGGCTTCGTTCTGCATTTCTTCGCTGCAGGCGTTACGCCACTGGCTCATATTGCCGTTAAAGTTGCCGAAAAATTCCGTAGTCCCATCTACTTTTTCCTTGGTACCCTTGAAAACGCCTTTAAAAGTATCATAGGCTCCCTTAAAACTTTCATAGGCAGCCTGGTCAGCTTCGCCGGCTATAACTAGGCCCGAGGAAAATAAAAAGAACGCCAGGTTCATAATAAGAATGGCGTTCATCATACGGAAGAAGCGCAGTTTCATGGGCAACTCCTGAGAATATCCAGGGCTGTCCTGAAATCAGGACAACCCTGGTTATTGTTATATTAAAAAACGATCTAAAAATCCGGTCCGCTGGCTGAATATTTATACCTGATCGTAGTTACCGGGATAGTAGCGCTGATGATCTGTATCGCGCCATACGCCCCGCCAGGCAGCTTAAAGACATAGCAATGTCCAGCCTCAATATTATCCGAGCCCAAAGAAGTAGTATAGCCGCTGGCTGGCGCTGAAGTCACGGCAGAAAGACTCCTGACTCCCATATCCACGTAGGTTACACCGGTACCAGTAACTAAATGATGATTATCTCCATAAAGGCCAAAATCACCGGTAATAAAAGAAGCACCCCAAGACTCGGTAGTTTTAGTACCGTTAGACAAAGACAAACTCTCAAATGACCAGCCCGGCCAAGTGACATTGTTATAGGTCATGGAGGCCTGGGTACCGGAACTGCCTGTGCCGCCGGACGCCCCTGCTCCGCTGCCGCTACCTACCGCTCCGGTCTCTGAGACTGTTATCAAAGTACCGCTATTGCCGATAGTCACCTGTCCGGTAGCTATTTCACTGGTATCGCTCAGGCCGAAGATCAGCGGGAATTTCATGGCATATACTTTAGGCCCATCCTCTCCTGACCGGAAGAGAAATTCAGTCACTCCGGTATCACTCAAGGTTTGCCCGCTTTGGGAAGAAGTTACAGTCCGGTTAAAAGTCAAGGAGACGGAAATGTTACCCTTGGTATCCATGGTTACGTTATTCAGGGTGTATCTCAGGCTGATCTTGTCAAACGCGCTGAAATCTTTCCTGACCGCCCGGTCCAGGATATTCTTATCAGCCGCAAAATTTTCACTGATAAAGGTATTGAACTTCGCGGCATTCTCATTCTGGTAAGCATCTATCAGGCCGTCCAGGACTTGCTGGACCATGTCTCTCATCTTTACGGGAGAAACTACCACGCGTTTATAGGTATCATCCACATTATTGGTCTTGCCGCGGGTATCCATGATCTTGACATAAATATCATAGGTCTTATCCGGCTGGGCAGTAAAGCTGTAATCAAAAGTGCCGTCTTTGTCCAATTTGGCTTTTTCCCATTTTACTTTGTTATTAGTAGTAACGGTTACCGCGCCGATCTTACCGGTCCCCGCCGCTGCTTTACCTTTAATGTTGATCAAACCATTCGGCAAGGCGTCTATGGTGAGCATAACCTTTTTGCCGCCTTCATCAAAAGAAACGCCGTTCAAGTAGAGATATTTGACCGTGATCTCATCCTTGGACTGGCCGAATATCCACCATTTTGCGTCAGCAACATTGCTCAAGAACAGGGCTGCGGTCAGAACGAACAGAAATAGTAATGATAATTTTTTCATCTTAGCCTCCTAAAACTGGGTGTTCAAACCGGTCTGGAACCCGGTTTCACGGAAATTGTTCGTGGTTGTAGTATAGTTAAATGAATTGTAGAATATTTTTACGAACATGGTAGCTTTATAATGAGCCAGGAAATCAGGCCGGTAATAAACATCGCCGCTGAAGAAAAACTTATTCGAGTCTTCCGCAGAGATGTCATTTTTCAGCATATTTTGTCCCAGGCGCACGCGCGCGACGATATTTTGCGCAGGCATTTCCAGGGCTGATCCCAGCGCGTATTCAAAAACACTGTTGGATTTACTGACCAGGTCATCGCTCATATTCCAGATACCTAGTGAGAGATTGGGACGCAGGTTCATATCATCCAATTGGTACTGCGTGCCGATACTGGTATTTAAAGTATATTCTGTGCAGTCCCTGATATCCGTCTCAGTGCTGTACAAGGTAAGGCCAACATTGGAATCAGTGTCAAAATTATTAAACTGGTCGCGGTAATTAATATTAAAGATGTTGTCCAGGGTTTCCACATCGCCGGTAGTCTGGCTAAAAAGCTTATAATCGATATCGGCAGTGGCAGTGGTACGCATAAAAACATTGCGGATGGTTACGCCTGCTTCCGGACGCAGGGAATTCGTAGTATCTGCCAGTTCATCATCCAGATTATTACGATACCAGAGCAAACCCAGTCTCGTGGTAATATCGGTATTATAGTTATAGCGCCATTGGGTCTTGAATTTTTCGCGATCCGGAGTGGCCGCGCCCATCAGGCTCAGGAAATCAGTCGATACCCGTTCAAATTCAGCGGATACGCGGCTGGGACCGCCTGTACCTACGCCGCCTATTTTGAAAGCGGAACCAGAATCAGAATCATCAGCCGTATCTTTTACCTTGACGGTAACATTGGACAAGGCTAATTCGCTGTTCAGGAGCAATCCCGGGAACGGATTATACTCAGCGTCAACGGCATAGACGCCATTCGAATAAGCCGGGTCTGTTTCCAGTATAAGAGTACTGGTTTCATCAAAAGACTGCACCAGACTTAAGCCGGCAGTAAACTCAGGAGTGAAAGTATGCCGGATCGTACCGCCCAAGGCATGCCGGCGGACGGCTTTCAGCTCATCTTCGCCGCCAAAATTATCCCAGCGGGGATAGGCAATACCATAGATCAGCCCGATATTTTGCAGCTTTGAATTAGGATCAGTATAACGGTAGGAAACACCTTTCAACGCGCTGTTCAATGAATATTGGGAAAAATACTCCAGCACATCGCCGGCAGTGTAGGTATTGATATTATTGCTGAACCTGGCCTGGAGATTGGTCAGGGAGATATTTTTCAGATCATTACGAATATCATCAGTAAATTTGAACCCGCCTAAATACTGGTATTCGTAACCATTGGCTAATACCCCATTACCATTGAGGCCCAGTATGTTCAGGTAACGATACCCTTTGGAAAGAGAGGACTGGTCCTTGCCGTCTCCGGAAATACTGTTGTAACCAAGAGTTAGCTCATTGGTGATCCTTATATTCTCCAGGGCGTGACCCACGGAGGCTAGCGCTACAAAAGTAACGATAAACAGCCACAAATAGCCTGGTTTTCTTACCAGCACAGAAGTATGCTTCATGCCATTCTCCTTTTCTTGTGTAGTATTCCTTACATATATTTAAATTTTATTACAGGCGTTTTGATACTGGCAAAGCTACCCGTATGAGCTGTTCTATTTGGCGCACGTCTTTGCGTTGCTCGGGTGTGGCAAAAGCAATGGCATGTCCAGGATGCCCGGCCCGGCCGGTACGGCCAATCCGGTGCACGTAATTCTCGGCTTCATCCGGCAGGTCATAATTAATTACCACTTCTATACCTACTACATCTATACCCCTGGCCGCGATATCAGTCGCCACCAGAACGCGATAACGACCGGATTTGAATCCGGCCATAGCTTCCTGCCTCTGTCCCAGGGTACGGTCTGAATGTATTTCCGCGGAATTATACCCCATGCTCCGTACATGCCTGGCGACTTTCCTGGTGCCATGCTTAGTACGGCAAAATACCAGAACAGACCCATGGTACTGGGCCAATACTTTTTTAAGCAGTTCTGCTTTCTCTTCTTTCCTGACAAAAAAGAGTTCATGAGTAACTTTTTCCGCGGCTGTCCCGGCCCGGGCCATTTCTACGCGTACCGGCAGTTTCATGTGATGCGTGGCGATCTTGACGATCTCTTGCGGCATGGTCGCGGAAAACAACATCGTTTGCCTCTCCCGCGGGACATTTTTCAGGATCCGGTCTATCTGCGGGGCAAAGCCCATATCCAACATACGGTCCGCTTCATCCAATACTAAAATGGTAGCATCATCGAGGCGAATATTCTGGCGGTCAAGAAGATCAATGAGGCGGCCCGGTGTAGCAATAATGATGCGGGGATTTTTACGTAACTCGATGATCTGGTTGATGAGTGAAGCGCCGCCAATAAGCACGGCTGTGCGCATATTAAAAGCAGGAACCAGTCTTTGAAAAACGTCATTCACCTGGATAGCCAACTCTCTCGTCGGTACCAAGACCAGGCCGCGCCCGTTTTTCTGGGACAACCGCTGGATCATCGGGATAGCAAAGGCCAATGTTTTACCGGTACCGGTTTGGGCGATCCCGATCATATCCTTGCCTTCGGTGGCTATGGGGATGGCTTTATATTGGATCGGCGTAGGAGTCTTGAATTTAAGCCGATCGAGTATTTCGAGTACTTTTGGAGCAACTCCCAGTTCGTAAAAACTGTGTTTCGCGTTGTTGTTCAATAACGGCATAACTTGTACCTTCTCTCATTTTTATTTTACAATTTTAAAAAATAGATCTTTAATCAGGACATAACCTTCGGGACCAGCCAGCCAGCCGCCGAGCAACAACATGATCCAGCTAAGGGCATAAATACTGGTTCCCATTACAGCGTAAAATTTCCTTTTTTTAGTTTTGATGGCTAAATAACTGCAGAGCGCCGCGCCACCCCAGCCAATGACCGGATTTACCGCCAGCAAACCAACCCCGAACCAGAATGCTATTGAATGATTCCCCGTAGTCAACACTTACTATCCCCTGGGATGATATTTTTTATGTATCCTCTTTAATCCTTCCTTGGCAATGCTGGTATAGATCTGGGTAGTCGCTATGCTTGAATGACCCAGCATTTCCTGGATGGATCTCAGGTCTGCCCCATGCTCGAGTAAATGAGTGGCAAAAGAATGCCTGAGCAAATGAGGCGTAAGTTTAATAATCTTGGCCTGCCGGCCATATTTTTTTATCACTTTCCATAAACCGGTGCGGGAAAATTCACTACCTTGTTGCGTAATAAACAAGGCTTTAGTCAATTGGCCGGATTTGAGCAGTTTTGGCCGGACCGCTTTTTTATATTGTTTCAAGAACTGGATCGCAGTTCTACCGAGTGGTACTATCCTTTCTTTGCCGCCCTTGCCAAAACAACGCACATAGGCTATGGACAGGTTAATATTATCCTCTTCCAGTTTGATGATCTCAGAAATACGCAAACCACTGGCGTACATCACTTCCATTATGGTCCGGTCACGCAAACCAAGACTAGTGGTAAGATTCGGCTGGTTCAGGAGCGTTTCCACTTGCGCGCCGCTTAAGGTTTCAGGTAAATGCTTTTCCAGCTTGGGAGCATCCAGGTTTTCCGTCGGGTCTTGGGTGAAAATATTCTCCTGCAGCAGGAACCGGTGGAAATTCCTGATACTAACCAAGGTGCGGGCAATACTGGCAGCCTGCAAATTTCCCTGGCGCCGGCTGACCAGATAATCAAAAATAGTTTTTTCCGTGACCGCTCCAGGAGTATCGATCTGCCGCGACTTTAAAAAGCTAAGATAATATTTCAGGTCCCGCTGATAAGCTTCGATCGTATTGCGGCTCAAACCTCTTTCTACGGTCACATACTGTAAATATCTTTCAATCAGTTCTGCCAGTTCTGTCATTTAATAATTATTCTTTTCCTGGCCGATAGTTGACGATGGCCCATGTCCTGGATAAATAACTGTTTCCGGAGGTAAAGCAAATAATTTTTCCCGGATACTTTTCCATAAAGCGGTTTCATTCCCGCCGGTAAAATCGCTCCGTCCTACACCATTATTGAACAAAGTATCCCCGGTGAAAGCGAAACCTTTCCCGACCAGGGTAATTCCTCCCGGGGTATGACCCGGAGTATGGAGCACTTTGAATTCGAGCGGACCAAGAAAAACGGTCTCCCCGTCATGCAAAAACGCTTCCGGCGTAAATCCAGCCAAATCAATATCTCCCTGGTGGATCAGCATTTTAGCCTTAGTCGCGCGCCGCAGGGCTTCACTGGCTCCGGTATGGTCCCAATGACCGTGCGTATGGATAATAAGCTTGACCGTAACTTGCCGGGAATTAACTAAAGCGATTATTTTTTCCGCTTCATCGCCAGGGTCAATGACCGCGGCCAATTTTGTTTCTTCATCATAGACCAGGTAACAATTAGTTCCCAGGGAACCGACCGGGATAGTTTCGATCATGATCTGTGGTTCAGTCACTATTTTTTGGCCTCTTTATCTTTTGCTTCCGGTGTGAATTTCGCGCGTATTTTTTTGTCTATCTCGGCAAAATCTTCCGGATGCTCGGTCAAATAGGCTTTGGCATTGTCGCGTCCCTGTCCCAGGCGCTTGTCGCCATAGACAAACCAGGTGCCGCTTTTATCGATGATCTTTTCCTCGACTGCCGCATCCAGCAAATCCCCGGCTTTGTTAATGCCTTCATTATAGAACATTTCAAATTCGGCCTGGCGGAATGGCGGCGCGACTTTATTTTTGACTACTTTTATCCGCACCCTGGCGCCAACCACAGCATCCCCGACTTTGAGATTTTCAATGCGGCGGATATCCAGCCGCAAGGAAGCATAGAATTTAAGCGCGCGGCCACCGGGGGTCACTTCCGGATTACCGAACATGATACCGATCTTTTCGCGCAATTGATTAGTGAAAATAACGCAGGATTTGGTATGGTTGATAGCGGAAGTTAATTTACGCAGGGCCTGGCTCATCAGCCTGGCTTGCACGCCCATATGGGCATCACCCATTTCGCCTTCCAGTTCTGCCCGGGTCACCAGCGCGGCTACTGAATCCACTACGATAACATCACAGGCTCCGCTGCGAACCAAAGTTTCGGCGATTTCCAATGCTTCTTCACCAGTGTTCGGTTGGGACACTAGCAGGCTTTCAATATTGACGCCAATTCGTTTCGCGTAGCCAGGGTCTAGTGCATGCTCGACATCAATAAAAGCCGCTGTACTGCCCTTTTTCTGCGCTTCAGCGATGATATGCAAGCAAATCGTGGTCTTGCCGCTGGATTCCGGCCCGAATATCTCGATCACCCGTCCGCGGGGAACGCCGCCGACACCGATGGCGATGTCCAGCATCAGCGACCCGGTGGGAATTACTTCGACAGGTACGTGCGCGTCCTTGCCTAATTTCATGATCGCGCCTTTGCCGAACTGTTTTTCGATCTGGGCAATGGCCAGGTCTAGCGCTTTATCTTTTTCAGTTTCTTTGGGCTTTTCTACTTCTTTTGCCATAAAACTTTTCCTCCCTTTAGATTTATATTTTTTATGTATTTAATGGTATTACCTGGGTCCTGGCTCCGTATATCAGTGAACTGTCATTATTTGTTCGCTCCGGTGTCGATTTCCATATCCGCCCTTGGCGGATCCTGCGCCAAAGGTCTTTTGACAACTCGGTGCCTGCGCAACTCGCCCCCTGGGCTCAGACATGCTCGGCATCCAGAGGCCAACAGATACCCTCGTTGTCTGCAAGCTGCTTTGGGCTGAAACACGACAAGCTCGCTCAAAATAATGACCAGTTCCCTGATCTGTACGTTTATCGTTATTATAAGAGTAACTGGGGGTGGCGAGGGTTTAGACAGGACCCCGGTTAAACCATTAAAAGAACTGTATCTATACGATTTTCATGACAATGCGCAGGATGATGTTGGTGATGAGGCCGGCGGCGACGTCATCTGCCACCACTCCCCAGCCGCCTTTGATCGCCTGCAATTTCTTAATACCCAGCGGCTTGACTATATCCATGACCCGGAACACGACGAACCCAAGGCCCAGGTACAACATACTCTTATCCGGCAGACAGAACATGGCGACTAGCATACCCGCGGTTTCATCAATGACGATACGCTGGTCGTCTTTCTTGCCAAATATTTCTTCAGCCTTTCCGCTGGACCAGATAGCCAGTAACGTGACTGCCAAGGTCACTATTAAATTAACCAAGTTATGCTGGGAAATTAGCAGGTAGATCCCCACCCCCAGCAAACTGCCGCCTACTGTACCAGGAGCGATGGGAATATAACCGAGATAAAAACAGGTAGCCAGTAATTTGGCTAATGATCTCACTGCGATTCCTCGAGAAATAAACTTTTATACTTATTAATATAACTAATCCCTGAAATAGCGGTCAATACAGTGGTAAGAGCCATCAGCCAGTAACAGATCATCCTCGTGGTGAAGTACCAATCAAAGTTTTGGAACCTTAAATTAATATACCCGCTTTTATACATGGCATTTAAAGCCAGGATGATGAGGATAATAATAATACTGGTCATTTGTGATGTGGTTTTATACTTTCCGGCCCGGCTGGCAGCTAGTACTTTGCCTTTAGCCGCCGCCAAAGTCCGTAAACCAGTGATAATAAATTCCCGGCTGATGATGATGATCACCATCCAGGCGGGGATGCTCAGTTCTTGCAATTCCACAAAAGAAATAAACGCGGCTGAAACCAGCAATTTATCCGCCAGGGGATCCATGAATTTACCCAAGTCAGTAATATAATTATGCCGGCGGGCCAGCCAGCCGTCATACAAATCAGTCAGGGACGCGCCGATGAATATCAGCAAAGCCAGCAACCTGGTCAGAGGATGGTCAATAAAAATAAATAACATGAAAACCGGTACCAGCGCGATGCGCAGGAAAGTAAGTTTATTGGCTAGATTCATTAGTTCTCCTTGTTCTTATTAAGGCACAAAGTTAAAAGAAAGCAGGAAGTTCAATGTCAGGCACAGAGGCACAGAGTAAAAGATTAAAATATTGCTTCGCTTTGTGCCTGTTATTGCTTTAAAACTTTGTGCCTTTGTGCCTTATTTGTGCCTGTCCTATTAAGTCGTAAGGTAAAGCTTTAGTTATTTTAACCCGTATAAAAGTCCCGGGACGCAGTCTGGCGGTTGAATGGACCAGCACCTGGTTATCTATTTCCGGCGCGTCATATTGGCTCCGCCCCAAGTAATATCCCTTCTGGCCCTGCCCTTCGATAACAACGGTCATTTTCTTGCCGATCAACTTTTTATTATTCGCCAGAGCGATCTTCTGCTGGAGCAGCATTATTTTTTTAAGCCGCTGCTGTTTTACTTTTTCAGGTATCTGCCCGGGCATGGACGCGGCGCGGGTGCCCTCTTCCCGGGAATACGCGAAAACCCCGAGACGGTCAAACCTGGCAGCAGCGACAAAATCATAAAGTTCCTGGAATTGTGATTCAGTTTCCCCGGGAAAACCGACTATGAATGTCGTCCGCAGAGCTGCTCCCGGCAGAGTTCTCCGGATATTTTTGATCATATTTTCAATTTGCCGGCGTGTCACTCGGCGGTTCATCTGCCGCAGGATACTATCATTGATGTGCTGGAGCGGCAGGTCGATGTACTGGCAGATCTTTTCCTTCGTGGACATAAGCCGGATGACTTCACTATCCAGGTGAGCCGGATGAGCGTATAGTAAACGCAACCAGCGCAGGTCCTTGATCTTTAGAAGCTGCCGTATTAATTCCGCTAAAGTGCGGCAGTGATACCGGTCAGAACCGAAATTAGTGATATCCTGTCCGATCAGGTTTATTTCGCGCACACCTTGGGCGACCAGTTTTTTGGCTTCAGCCACAATATCAGGGTAAGCCCGGCTGCGAAATTTCCCTCGTATCGCCGGGATCAGGCAATAAGAACAATTATTATCACAGCCATCGCATATTTTCACATAGGCGGAAAAAAACGGGGTAAGCTGGTAGCGCGCCGCAGAATGTTCCGGCAAGTAAGTTGGAGATTGCTGGTAAAAAACATCCACTTCCGGCAAAGACTTGGCCAGTTCAGGGCCAAGCTCTCTTACCAGGCAGCCGGCAACTATCAGCTTTTTTAGCTTTCCCTTTTTTTTAAGGCCGGCAGTTTCCAGGATCGTTGCAATTGATTCTTCCTTGGCCTGGCGGATAAAAGAACAAGTATTGACGATCACAATATCCGCTTGGACCGGTTCTTTGGTAATATGATACCCTTGTTTTTGCCAATAGCCCAGAAGATATTCCGCGTCAACCAGGTTCTTGGGACATCCAAGATTGACCAAACTGACTTTAACCATCACTGTGGCCGCAGGATCAGGATGAATATAAGGATGATAGCGATAAAAGAAGTAATAGACCAGACCACAAGGCGGGTATTGATCTTAGGAATAGTTACAGAAGACGTTGCAGTCTCCTTGGCCACATTTTCTACCGGCTGGTTATGCTGCCGGTCATAAGCCCTCACTATTTCATCGGCATCCAGGCCCAAATACTGCGCATAGGAACGCATAAAACCCTTGAGATAGACTTCCGCCGGAAAAATATCATAAGTTTCAGTTTCCAGAGCCTGCAGATAGCGTGAAGATATCTTGGTTTCCTGGGCTATCTTTTTTAATGAAACTTTCTTTTGTTTCCTGGCTTCTGACAGGGTGGTACCGATAAACAGGTCCAAGTTTGATTCCTTTTCTTGAAAAGCAGTTTTGAGTTATAAGTTTTGAGTTATGAGTTAAGGTAATTTTACCTAAATTCAAAACTCAAAATTCAAAACTCATAATTGTACTTATTTGAACTTAAATAAATCGTCTTTCACGCCGGTGTTCATACGTACACCTGATAATTCGCTGGTAATAAGCTGGTTATCATCTTCCCAGGTAGTTTTTACCGGCAGCCAGTTCTTGGTATCTATTAATATTTTCATTTTAAACATATAAGTCTTGTCTTTTGGTTCTAGTAATAAAACTGCTTTATCGCCTTCTTTGGAGGCGCGGGTATCATAATTCTTAGCCAAGTCACTCACTGACCATAACCCATATTCACTTTTCCATTGCTTACCGATCAAGTTGGAGACCTTTTGCCGCATATTCTCCTGCCATTTTCCCTGTTCCAGGATATACATTACCAAATCATCCTTATTAGCAATTATCAACTGCTGGGTCGGGGAAGTATATTCTACATGCAGCAGGTCAGGTTTCTTATAGATGATCTTGCCGGTAATGACTTGCCGTTCTTTGATCGCTTTGAGCTCTACTATCTGTTTCAGGCTAAACTGCAGGTCATTGATCTTGCTTTCCTGTGCTTGCATATTATCATAAATTTGTTGCGGGGTCAGGCTGGTATCCGCCGCCCAACCCAATCCCGTAATTAATAATAAACTGATAATAATATTTCTACAATGCTTGATTTTCATTTTGTTTTTCCAAGTCCCTGAGATAATTTTCATCCGCCAGTACTTCGCGCGGTTTGGTCCCGTCCGGCGGGCCGATCAAGCCTTCCTGCTCCATCTGGTCAATGATCCGGCCGGCATGGTTATAACCAATACCCATGCGCCTCTGGAGTAGGGAAATAGAAGCCTGCCGGGTATTCATGATCAATTTCACAGCCTCCATGAATCGTTCATCTTTCTCCACTTTATGGTTGTCGCTCTCTGTATTCTGGGCAGACAGGATAATGTCTTCTTTATAATCCGGCGATCCCTGTTTGGACAGGAATTCTACGATCCTGGTGATCTCATCTTCAGTCACCAGCGCACCTTGCAGTCTGACCGGAGATGGCGCTCCCGGCGGCAGGAAAAGCATGTCTCCGCGTCCGGCTAATTCTTCCGCTCCGCCACTATCGAGGATGATCCGGGAATCAAGTTTGTTCTGGACATAGAAAGCGATCCGTGCCGGGAAATTAGCTTTGATTACGCCGGTGATCACGTCTACGGTCGGCCGCTGCGTAGCCAGGACCAGATGGATACCAACGGCGCGCGCCATTTTGGCTAAGCGCATAATGGTATCTTCCACTTCCACGCTGGCCAGCATCATCAGGTCAGCTAATTCATCTATGATCACGACCAAGTAAGGCATCTTCTCCACGCCTGGCACTT